>JAESPT010000215.1 GCA_016765515.1 Sneathiella sp.
CCCGAGGGACAGCGAATTCGATTTGGACCCGTGAATATGTCATGGCTGCACGTGCATGCGGAAAGGGCAAATTTCGCATCACGATGGAACATATTCTGCCGAACATTCTTTCCATCATTGTTGTGCAAGCCACCATCCAGTTCGCCGTTGCAATTCTTGCCGAAGCCGCATTGTCCTATCTGGGTCTGGGGACACAGCCTCCCCATCCTTCATGGGGAAGAATGTTAAACGAAGCCCAAACACTTATGTTCCTGCAACCAATGTTAGCTGTCTATCCTGGTGCAGCGATTGCTATTGCGGTCTTTGGATTGAACCTTTTGGGGGACGGCTTACGGGATGTCTTAGATCCCCGATTGAGTAGAAAGCGTTAGCATGAGTCTGTTGGACGTTAAAAACCTAAATGTGGATCTCTTGACAGCTATGGGACCTGCCCGTGCGGTTCGGAATCTAGAAATTTCCCTAGAAAGGGGAGAGACCCTTGGCATCGTCGGCGAAAGCGGTTGCGGAAAATCCATTACAGCCCTCGCCCTTATGGGCCTCTTGCCCGACAATGCAACAACCGAAGGCCAGATCCTCCTTTCAAATGAAGATTTATTGAAAAAACCTGAAAAGGAGTTGTGCACCATTCGCGGTAATCGCATGGCTATGATTTTTCAGGAACCGATGACATCGCTAAATCCTGTTCATACGATTGGCCGTCAGGTTATGGAACCCTTGCGCCTGCACAGAAAATTATCAAAATCTGCAGCCTATGAGGAAGCCTTACAACTTCTTGATCGCGTTGGCATTCCAAATCCGAAGGAACGTATTAACAACTATCCTCATCAACTTTCCGGTGGTCAGCGCCAACGGGTGATGATTGCGCTCGCGCTCTCCTGCTCCCCAGATATCCTGATTGCAGATGAGCCGACGACAGCCCTGGATGTGACGATACAGGACCAAATACTTGAACTTATCCAAACTCTGGTATCAGAGGAAGGTATGGCGCTTATTCTCATTTCTCATGATCTTGGTGTTATTGCCGAAAACACCCAAAAAGTAATTGTCATGTATGGTGGTACGGTCGTTGAAAGTGGATCCACGGAACAGATTTTTGGAGAACTCACACACCCGTATACGCAAGGCCTCTTTGCAGCAATGCCAAAACTGGGAATGGGCCGGAGGGAAAGACTAACGACGATCCCCGGGACCGTTCCTGATTTGATCAATTTACCGCCTGGCTGCACTTTCACAGATCGCTGCCCCCTGATGACATCTCAATGCGGCGGAACGATCCCTCCTGTGTCGAATCTGGGAACCCACCACAAAGTGAGCTGTCACAACATTGAACAAGCCATCAAGGCACGGACCGGAGGGCTTTATCAATGAGCAAAACTGTTCTCGAGGTCACGGATCTGGTCCGTCATTACCCACTGCCCAAAGAACGATTATTTTCCAAACCACGGTTTGTATATGCACTGAACGGGGTCAGCTTTAAAATTGAAGAAGGAAAAAGTTTCGGCATCGTTGGCGAGAGTGGATGCGGCAAGTCTACTCTTGCACGAAATGTTATGGCGCTGGAGCCTACAGATTCCGGTTCTGTAAAGATCCTCGGAGAGGAAGTTGTTGGAAAGAGTTTCGGAGAATTACGGCCCTTGCGCCAGAATTTTCAAATGGTTTTCCAGGATCCCTTTGGCTCCCTAGACCCTCATCATTCTGTCGGACGAATTGTTGCAGAACCCTTGGCTGCACTGGCCCCCCTCTCATCTGATGAAAAGAAGGAAAGAGTAGCTGACGTTCTAAAGTCTGTTGGCTTGAAAGAAACGGATATCGGTAAATATCCTCATGAATTTTCCGGTGGCCAAAGACAACGTATCGCCATTGCACGAGCCTTAATCACGCGTCCCGCATTGATCGTGGCCGACGAACCAGTCTCCGCTCTCGATGTTTCCGTTCAGGCCCAAGTCTTAAATCTCCTTCGGGATTTGCAAGACCAGTATGGCGTCACCTATATGTTCATTAGTCATGATTTGGCCGTGGTGGAATATCTGTGTGATGAAGTCGCCGTCATGTATTTGGGGGCCATCGTCGAAAAAGGACGCACTGAAGATCTGTTTGCCTCACCAGCGCATCCCTACACACGCATTCTTCTGGACGCAGTTCCCAAACCCGCTGCGGGTATGAAAAGAGATCGTATCCGTCTGAGCGGTAACGTCACCGGACAAACAGAAAAACGGAAGGGCTGCTCCTTTCAGGATCGGTGTCCCATGGCAAAAGAAAAATGCAGAAATGAAACACCAGAATTAAAAAAGATGAGTCCGGATCATTTTGCGGCCTGCCACTTTTCAAAGGACCTGATGTCTCTATAAATGGAGACACAATCTTCAGTAGTTTTCAAAAATAGCGACTGTTGCAGCCGCTCATCGATTTTGCTCCCATTACACCCATTCCCGCTCGCAAATCTACATTTTGTACATATATTGTAATTAGTCGCTATTTGTACGTCACAAAACTTGACGTAGACGTACGGATGGGAAAGAATCAGTATTAAGGAGTATGGGAGCTGAAATGAGCGAGGTTGTTAGTTTCGACGATCACCACCAGTTAGCCCGGTCAGCAAAAAAAGCGAGACCGGGAATAAATCCACTTCCCGTTTTTTTCAACCGCCGAGAATTAGGGCTTATCCTGCAAGTATATGGAAGAATGGTCGCTCTTTCTGAATGGAAAGATTATGCCATTGGTCAGGATAAGAACAGCTGCACGTTTGCGATTTTCCACAGAACCACCGACAAACCTGTTTATCGGGTTCTGAAAGAACCAAAACAAGCGAGCCGGCAAGGGGCTTATTCTGTCCTCAGTCAAAATGGACTTACTTTGAAGCGCGGAAAATCCCTAAGCCAGGTTCTCAAAATATTTGATAAAAAACGACTAAAAAGCGTCGACTAGAATAGTCAATCAAGACCTGCACGCGCTTGTGCCGACGCCATCAACGATTGATCCAACTTCACTGGCTTACGAAACGCAAGACGCTCCTTAATCAAAGGAAGAACCGTCGAAAATTCATTTTCTTGCAATAGACTGTGGATCCATACCTGCTCGAACAAATCTCTTTGGGCATGACTTCCGCCAATTTTTTGCATGTGATTATGAGCGGGTCCTAAAAGTCGGATGGTTGACTTATAATCTCCTTTAGAAAATGCCACAAAGCTTTGAGAGGCAGGCAGGGCCACATCACGCCAATTACCGCGGGTAAAATCAGGATCGCAAACCGCCGTCTCTTCCATACCGGCCATTAATTCTGCAAGAGCCTCAACCTGACCTCCTTTTGCCAGCGCATAGACATAATGCATATCCAGAAAAGGTTGATCATTCACCAAAGACCGGGCTGCGACATAGTCAGCAACATCTATCCATCGATCCCCCACATCAACGCCTGCGAGTTCCAGTCGCCACAGTAGGGATACGGCATTAATCTGGTCCTGACTAAATGTTTTATCCCGCCCCCACACATGGCTATCATACATCGCTACTGCGCCCTCAAAGTTCTCATTCTCCAAGTGAAACAGCGCCAGATGCCACCAGTTATGGGTATACATAAATGAATTGCAACCGTCCCACTCAGGGGAAAGGTCTTCCATCCATTTGACGCCCTCATCCAACCGGCCCTGCGTTATCATCACATGAGCCACAGCATGATGAGCCCAAGGTTCACACCGAAGCATCTCTGTAGCCCGGCGACCTTCTTCTTCGGCTTCTTCAAGTCTGCTCATCTGCTCAAGCCCGAACGCCCGCATTCCATGGGCATAAGCCGTGTCTCTGTGGGCATCAATAATCTGATCGGCCACCCACAACATGCCTTCGTCGTCGCCAAGATTAAAATAGAGAGTTTGAGCGATTTTGGCCGATAGCAAGTCACGAGGATATTTTTCAGCTAATCTCCGATGACAGGAAAGGGCTTTGGGAAGATTATTCTGGCGAGCCGCAACAAGCGCTTCGATGAATAGTTGTTCTCGCTCTGTCGCTTGAAGAGCCGCAGCTAAAGCTCTGTCCAAGTAGCGATCTGCCAAATCCAGTCGATCAGCAGTCTCAATGAACAGACCGAGTAAACCGCCAAGAGCGGCAACCAATCCACAATCAGGATCGGCATCAGAAGCTTCAAAAACAATACCAAAATCTGTTCCATTACCCAGAAGGCTGCTTGAAAAACGATCAACGGCATCAATCGTTCCTGCGGATTGGGTCGTCACGTCGTTACCAAAAGCATCCTTCATTGGCTCAAGCCTCGTTGATAAGATCCAGAGGATATATTGGACGGCGAACGTTTTGATAGTCCAGCAGATTATTATCCGATGTGGTAACGCCTTTACCATCCAGTGTCAGAGTTGCTTTGGCAATAGGGGCAAATCCAGCCCGGTAGTGAATACGGCTTTTTAAGACCAGATACCGTTTATGTTCTGGCTGTATACCAACAGACGTGAACACTCCCTGATCCCAGGGCTCATGGTGATTGGAGACAACAACTATTTCCATATTGCCCGTATCCAATACGGCCGTTGGCCCCATAAAGACCTTCACGCCTGTATACATTGGACCGCGTACCGTCCATTCACCATTGGTGAGAACTTTGACGGTTCCAGTAATTTCAAGCGGTTCTCCAACTTCACCAATTGACGGCATATCAGTTTTACCGCCAAGTTTCAGCGTGATTTTATTACCGATGCCTGCTTTTTGCATTTGCCGAACAGAATCAGGATCCCATACAGCGCCAACG
>JAESPT010000216.1 GCA_016765515.1 Sneathiella sp.
ATTTTACGGTCATCTCTGACCAGCCGATTCGCTATAAGGGCGACGGCTCGGCGCCTGGGCCGTTTGACTACTTCCTGGCTTCATCGGCCACAATGTCGCTGATCGCAGCAAAATTGAGGCTCGCAGAGCTTTTGCCCATCGATTAGGTGAGGAGGATAAGAAGGCTTTCTGTGTTGATCTTGACCAACGCGATCTACAGAAACTTGTCGATATCTGGTGCGACAAAAAATACGCGCATAATTCACACGCAGGCTTAAAGGGGAAAACACCTTTTGAAATGGCATCCAGTTATGCGGGCTCTATTCGCCGTATTGAAAACAAGCACGCATTGCATTTACTCCTATATGAAGTTCCCGGAAAAAATGGCATTCGAACAGTAACAAAAAAAGGGATTCGAATTGCGGGCCTTACTTACTGGGGGAATTCCTTGCGAGTTGGAAAACGCGTTTTTGTACGACATGACCCAGAAGATCTTGGCCGTATTTATTGCTTCACGGAAGACGAAAGAGAGTTTATTTGCACCGCAGAAAATTACGAATTATCCGGCATTAATCCATCTCTCGCGGCTCAAGCAGCTAAGGAAGAGCAAAAGCGACGGATTAATGAGGAAATAGAGCCGCTTAAACGTGAAATTAAACGGATCAAACCTCGTGATATGATTGACAGCATTCTTCAGAATGCCATTCAAGACAGTGATAATATTGAGCCATTTCCAAACAAGATCATCAAACATGTAACAAGAGATCTTACTTCTCTGACAGATGCATTAAACGACCCTGGAGTCGATTTTCCTGCAAATCAAATTTCTGTTGAGCGAGAGAAAAAAACAGCCCGCCAAAGACTAGAAAATCAGATTTCTACTCAGGAAATTAGGGATAGTAAAGCAGAGTTCCGCTCAAAGAAAGCCCGTTTTGAAAGAGCAATTGCCCTCGAAATTCTTCTACAGGATGGTGCTGGTTTGTCTCCCCTCGATCAGAAATGGCTTGATCGGTACCACAGAGGCGCGGAGTACAAATCGCGGAAGCGCGCATTTGACTACGAGAATTCAAGTCAAACAGTTGGTTAAATCGGCAGTTACAGAACCTTGCGTCAAATTCAGATCTATAACAGGTAAACAAAAACATGACGGATGAAACCTATAGAATAGAGACCATTGCTCCTCTCTTAAACGTGGCGAATTTTCTCGAGTTGGTGGAGAGAGTGATAAACAGCCCAAACCACCTTCCCTCTATGGCCGTATTTTATGGATATTCGGGCTTTGGCAAAACCTTTTCAGCAAAATATGCGGCACGCATGCATCGAGCACTATTTTTGGAAGTAGGCTATTCCTGGACTATTTCCAAGTTCTGTAATGCGCTTTTGAGTGAACTTGGATGTGAATTAAAAGGTACGATTTCAGGAAAAATAGACCGCATCATTGATGCCCTGAAAATGGCACCGAACCGCCCTCTCATTATCGATGAATTTGATCATTTTATGACAAAAAACGGGGTGGAAATTGTCAGAGAAATTCATGATAAAACGGACACACCGATTATTCTAATTGGTGAAGAACTCCTTCCGCAGAGCTTGAAGCAATTTGAACGCTTCCACAATCGCATTATCGCCTGGGAACCTGCCTTGCAAACAACCATGGAGGATGCAAAGGAGCTCGCTAAAATTCACTGCCCTGACATCCTCATTGACGAAAATTTATTGCACGACGCTTTTAAGGCAAGTGGTGGGCGAGTGCGCCGAATATGCACTAACTTAGCTCTGATCCAGGAAGAGGCTGACAATGCCGGCATTGTAAAGATTGGCCAGAGTGAATGGGGCAGCAAACCTTTTTTTGTCGGTCAACCACCAGTCAGGCGCCGGTTCGCTTAGCGTTAAGAAATTCAAATTTTTATTTCCCGTATCACATTTCAAAATGCCCGCAGCCACGCTTGGCAGCAATAACCGGCAAAGGAAAAAGAACTGCTCATGCTTTCAAACAATATGCAAAATTGTGCCTCTCATTTTGATGTCATTCGCTCCAACCTCAAAGAAGGACAAAGCTTGATGATGACATCGATAGCACTGAAACAGCTCATTACCATATTTGAGCAAGCGGCAACTGATGCAAAATCTTTGGAAAATGTCTCCATACCAACCAGACATCAAACGACTGAAGGCGCGACACTGTCTGAGAATATTGTCCAACTTATACCAGGGGGAAATAATAATGACTTGGCTCGTTAATCACCCCAGTTTGTTGGCCGCACTCTGCATCTTAATTGGAATATTGGGGCGTGAATTCCTTTCTTTCTTCTTTATTGGGCTCGACACAGTGTTCTTTAGTCTCGCTGTGTATTCCGAATTGCTGAGAGGATTTTGACATGATCAAAATACTATTTTTCCCTGTACAAGGACCTATCACAACAATACGGCCCTTCATTGCAACTTATCTTTTGAAAATTATTGGCAAAATTGTTGTCGTTCCGCATCTCAACTCGCGAGGAAAATAATCATGCAGCGAGATCAATTGAGGGCATTTTGCATGACACTGGCCATGTCGGCGACCAATTATGGAAATCATCGCAGCTGGGAAAATCGTTCACAACTAGTAAAAGCAATTGAATCCATTCTCGTGACGCTCCCCGTTCGAGACATAAACAGTCATTTATCCAGCGAACACATCATGAGTATTGTTCGTCACGCATTGATTTGTGGTCGAGCTCACGGACTTTCTTGGTCTGAAATGCGTTCGATCTTCAATGACGTTAATGAAAAAGCACCGCCAACGGCTCTGGAAGCCCTCAAAAAACTTAGCAATTCCATTCAAGGGAGGGTGGCCCAATGAATAGATTTGTCATGTTAGTGAGATTTCATTTTCCCCACAATCAGCGCAATCGACTGGTAAATTCGCTTATACCAGCAAATGTCGAGGTTTGATTATGCTACCCGAAAGCCTACAGGAAATCGCTGAAATCATCGGCATTGGACCCGCAATTAAACTTTCGATAGATTTCGGTGGGACAGAAGAATATATCCCCAAGAAAATGTCGAAAAACCATAAGATTTCTATCAGTATTGGATTTGAAGCCGCCACTGAACTCGCTCACTGGGCGGGAGGCGGACGATTGGATATTCCCAGAGCAGTAGCCGTTCATAAGGGGAAACGAAATAAAGAAATTTACGCCGACCTCAAGACTGGACACTCAAAAAAATATCTTGCTAGAAAACACAATCTTACAACGCGTAGAATACGACAGATAGCCAACGACACGTTCAATAAAAACGTCAACCAAATAGGCTTGTTTGATTCAGATAGTGAATAAATTATCAAGGTGCTACTGACACCAGACCCTTTTCGAATATCGCCCCTCTAAGCCAGACAAATAACCTACTCAGTCCGGAAACACTTCCGGGCATTTCTATGTTCCCTGAACCTTTAGGTTAACGACTGTTTTTAATACAGCCTGGGGGCTTTTCATGGACGTTCAAAACTGGGCTATCAACTATGTTCTTAAAAATGAAAAAGGCTTAATTGATCATCCTTCTGATCCTGGTGGCATCACAAATTATGGGATTAGTATACGACACGCAATCAGTGTCGGTGATCTGGACAATGATAATCTGATAGATTTCGATTTCGATCTGGATGGCGAAGTCACAGCGAATGATATTCGCTCCATGCCCAAATATGTGGCAGAAAAATACTATCACTATTTATTTAATAAATGGCGGATCGACGAAATTCACGACCCAAATCTTGCCGTCAAGGTTTTTGACCTGTGCTTTCCCTTTGGATTTTATGGTGGATCGCTCGTGACCCAAAGAGCGTTAAGAGCGTGTGGTCTCTCAATTGTCGAGGATGGTATCCTAGGGACCAAGTCTATCAGTGCCATCAACTCAATATACAATTCAGCTGCGTTACTTGCCGCTCTTTGTTCAGAAGCCGCAGGACGGTTTCGATTTCTTCGTAATCCCGCAATGGAAAAAGGCTGGCTAAAGCGTGCCTATGAATTTCCCCATATGGAGCATTAACATGACTAATTGCAAGACCGCACTCGCCCTATTATCAATGGCCTCCCTTTCAGCCTGCGCAGGCTCAACTCCCTGGAATGAACAAAACTATGCGGGCGTTAACAAGGCGGAAATTGAATTTGATACTCAGGGAAACCCCACGCACGCACTTATCATAGGCGGTAAGGAACAGGAGCAGATTCAGCTCAGCGTAAAAACCCCGAAAGGGTTGGAAGTTAAGTATTCAGCAACAGGAGTAAAAGCTTTTGAGGGGCAATCATTGCGCGCCGCTGTGGAAATTGCAGTTAGCAAAGAGGCAAAAGAAATTATGCCAAATATTGTTGATGCAATTATGAATGCTGTGCAGGTTGTTCTCGAAAAATGATCCCCGATACACCCATCAAAGTATGTTCTGATTTTTCAGATCACACGGCACAATATTTGGCTCGTATGTCGATGCAAGCTTATTTGTCCCCTGCCTCAGCCTCTTTCGCTTATGAAAAGATGGGTGCCTTAAAAACAATTCCCATCTCGATTAAACAACACCAGGCCTATGGAGTGATTTTCAAAGATTTCATTGTCTTCGCTTTTAGAGGGACGGAGAATAACTTTGGCGATATTTTGACTGGCATTGACTTCAAACTATCGGACATTTCCAATTACAATTTTGCAAAATGTCACACTGGGTTTCTAAAAGCTGCGCAGCAACTTGCCCCTTTTGTACATGAGGTTATCTCCGGCCACACACATTCCTTCAAGGCCGTGTATTTGACAGGGCACAGTATGGGTGGGGCACGGGCCTTACTCAGTGCTCATTTGCTTGAAAAAACGATTGATCAAAAAAAGATTGTTTATAGCTACGGTGCTCCGAGAATTGGGAATAAAGCATTAGGTCGAATCCTGCAAAAAAGTTGCCTTCATTACCGCGTCGTAAACACCGCTGATATTGTTCCCAATCTTCCCTTTCGGTATATGGGTTTCACTCACTCAGGGACACATTGTTATTTGAACCTCAAAGGAAATATTTCAATGAATCCTTCGTGGCAATATCTTGTTATGGATCAATTCCTCGACATCCTGATGGGAATTTCTAAAGGGTTTTCCCGCGGTATTCCAGCACGTGCCTATTTCCGTCATAGAATTACGGATTATATTTTCAGACTTAGAAAAGTGAATTTTGATGCCTAACTTAGCGGGGAAAGCGCAGCAATTGGAGGGGCACTTCCCGAATAAGCCTATTAGACAAAAAGGAGCCTCCCAAACACAGAACAGCCGGGACATTTGCGATTGCGGTTGCCTCATCCCGGTTGCCAGAAAGGAAACCCTTCCTGGTGTTCAAAATTGTGTCGTTTGCCAAGCAGAAATAGAAAGAAGATCGTATTGAGTGCCCAAAGTATTTCCACACTAGAATGGACTGCAATTGCACAGGTCTTTGTGAATTGTGCAATTGCAATTTATGCATGGCAAGCCACGAAACATAAAGCAAGCCTTACACAAATTGACACGCTGAAAGGAAGATTGAACAAGCGCCTGGATGACCATTCGAAGCGCCTCACCAAATTGGAAATTGATCAGCATCATTTCCCTACCGATAAGGATATCGGCGAACTCGCTTATGATATTCGTGCGCTGGAAGGCAGTTTAAAAGCTGTTACGGCGGAAATGGAAGGAATGAAAGACATCTCCAAAATCCTCCGCCATCAAATTGAAACGATGGATGATTACTTACGGAAGCTCCCAAGCTAGTCGAAAAATTCTGCGCAATGTGATCTCACAGATCCATATTCCAACAATAAATTTGGAAGACGAAACACTAAAACCCGGCAAGTCATTCTTGCCGGGTTTTTTATGTTTCTAACTCAGCCAAAGGATTGCCCGGGCTGGATAGATTGTCCCACTGCTCCCTCTGTAAATTAAAGTCTCTTACTAATAATAAATCCTCAGAACAAACCGTTTCTATCAGCTTCTAGCGACTGAAATAAAGGCTGTATGCGAGGGAAATCTTCGTTTTCTGCAGAATAAATGCCTTTCCCGGAAATGCTTCCGGGTATTTAGCCCTGCCAATATTCACGATACTCGCCTCAGAACAAAAACGAGACGTACTCCTGCTCATCAAAATATCTGAGAGTTTTATGGCATACCTAACAGAACAAGAATTGAACGACAGTTTTGGTCAGATTGCAATTGCACAGTTAGCGGATAGAGATGGTGACAATGATGCCGTGAAAATGTCCAATGCAATCTCTACGGCAATATCATTTGCTGATGCAGAAGTGGATGCCTATCTTGAAGGTGTTTATCAACTGCCAATTGCCAGCATTCCCCAGCTTGTTTCCAGAATTGCTGCTGATGTCGCTCATTACTACCTCGCCAGTATGATCCCTACAGATAATGTAAAGGACCGTTATAACAACGCAATTTCTTTGCTAACACGTCTGCATGATCAGGAAATTCATCTGAACATTCCAAAAGTTGTGGTGGTTTAGCATGACCGTTCTAATTAGTGATATTGAGGCACAACTGATTTCCCGTGTAAAATCAGTGTTCAACGTCAATTCCAAATCTCTCCTACGAACAGTGGATAGCCTTCCCGGGGAATTTGATGCAAAAAGTGTCAGTCTTCTGGCTCTGCAAGCCCCAGCAGTTTACCTATTGTGGACGGGCGGCGAAGGAGACGGATCATCGTTTCCCTCGATCAATAGCCACTGGTCATTCTATATTTTGACGGGCCATCACGGTGGTCACGCCCAGCGCCAACAGGGAACCACCCAACAAATTGGTGCCTATGAAATCATCCAGCGCCTGATCCCTGCACTGCATCACTATGACATTTCAGATGTCGGAACCCTGGTATTTGAACAGGCAGAAAACCTGTTTACCAAAGAGTTATTTGATCAGGGCATCACCGCGTACAAGGCCTCATTTTTACTCCCCATGCCCCTGCCACCGATCACAGATCCCGGCTTGCTGGGGGATCTGGAAACCTATCATTCCGATTGGGCCGAAAGCGCAGAAAATCTACCGATGGATGCTGATGGTCAACCGGTCACTCACATCACAAACCTTTATGACGAAATCTAATGACAGCAATCAATGAAGCGCTGAAAGGGGGACTACAAAATCGCAATGTCACCACAAGTACAATTATTCCCCGGATCGGAGAATGGGTGGTGCAAACAGCTATTACTTCTGTCGTGCAAAGAATGGCAATTATTAAATTCTCGCACGGCACATCGAAATCCAAACCTCAGAAAAAGGGCTGAATAATGGTCTCATTTAACACCATACCGGTGAACATCCGAGTTCCCGGTCAGTATATCGAAATTGACAACACCAAGGCAGTCCGTGGGCTGCCAGGAATGCCGCGCAAACTCTTGGTTATCGGCCAGCAGCTAAGTTCAATTGTCGATGAAGGCACACCGACTCCCATCACACATGCAGATCAGGCCGCCGAAAAATTCGGCTATGGGTCCATGTTGCACCAGATGTTTGAAAAACTGCGCAACGCCAACGACTGGCAGGAAGCCTATGCCATTCCGCTCAATGATGAAGTATCAGGCACTTTCGCTAGTGGTAATGTACAGTTTTCCGGTTCCAGCTTTGCTGCGGGCACTATCAGTCTATGGATCGGTGG
>JAESPT010000217.1 GCA_016765515.1 Sneathiella sp.
CTGGCGGGTCATCCCCACAGCCTCGGCAATGTCCGACAAAGATATTTCTGCTCCATGTTTTGCAATGAGATTCCAAGCAGTGTCCAGGATTTCGCGCCGGGTTCGCTCTGATTTTCTTAAATTTGACATATGTAAAATTACTACATATGTTACGCGTGTCAAATATATTACACATGTAAAAAAATGGAGTGTGTCCAAATGTTGAAGAAAAGCGAAAATGAACAGAGAGCCAATCAGTTGTTAGAATGGTACGGGGACGGAGCCGATGGGTCATCACCGACAAAAGCTCAATGGCTGCATTTGATGGAACGCCCAGCAGAGGCGCCCGTGACATTTGTAAATTTCTTTAAGATGCGAGCTGAAGCCATTTATGCAGATGAAATCGAGTCTCCAAGGTCAGGTGAGGAAGCATTTGCAAAATACGCGGATGTCAGCGTCCCAAATTTGGAAAAAGTTGGCGGAAAGTTTCTTTTGCTTGCACCCTTTGAAGCCAATTTTCTTGGCACAGAAGAAGATTGGGATCTTGTGGTCGTTGCATCCTATCCAAATGGTGCTGCCGCGCTGGATCTATATGAAAATGCGGACTATAGAAAGGCGTTCAAACATCGCCGCGCCGCCTGTTTGAACCAGAAAGTCCTCGTGTGTTCAGCGTAGATTTAAGGCAATTATATAGCCTCACCTAAACAGGATGAATCAAAATTTAAAAAAGGGTCGTTGGGATTAATTACAACACAAACCCCCATCAAATCTAACGTTCTAGAATAAATAGGTATATGCTTTTCCTATCGCGTATCAAAAGGACTAGTTTCATGAGCTGGGTGAGATAATATGACTTGTTCATTAGGTAGATAGATGCCCGATATGTTGGACAGTTTTTCTGTCCAACTCCCTATTTTCACGAAATCTTCTTTTAAGAAATCACGAATATTGTCTTGAAATTGACAATTTTTAAATTCTAAATCACAGCCTCTTCTGAAATATCGAAACCCTCCGAGCTGGCTATAATCAAGCTGCCATTCATGACGCCCTGTCAGGTTCATAAAGACATAAAAGCGTTTTCCTGGATCCAGATCCTCTATCGAATATTCCTTTTTTTGGAAAAATTCTCTTACTTGGCGTTCAAGTTCCTTCGAAGGTTTTATTCTTGTGTGGGAGCCTGGAAGCAACTTCTTGGGAACCAACGTCGGTTCTGTCTTGTCAGCGAGAAATTCAACTAGTTGAGCATTCTTAGACCATTGTGCTTTGAATAAAACTGTAGTCCTTAAACCTGTCAGATAAATGGTTTTACCTGTTGGTTTTGGAAAATAATTGCCATATCCTGGTCGATGGTATTGTGAGTAAAATAGGGATTGACGATTGGGTGAATACTCGAAATTCGTTTCATTTAAGTGGGTTGCAGACACATGCACTTGTTTGGGGTCAATCGCGTATTTATCACCGGCTACAGCAACATTATGTGTCGTATCTGCTCGGAAAAAATAGGTTTCGAGATAGGTGGGAGATAACCCATTATCCAAATAAGTAAAACCATTGGCTTGACGATCTAAAGGCTGTGATTGGGTTATTCCCGTATAAGTGTCACAAAAATCGTTTGGTATATCAGCAATAAATGTACCGCCATCGTGTAGCGGCACAACAAACAACTTAAGATGCGAATACCAGATATATCGTCCGGGGCCGTGGACGAATGTTTTACCAAGATCCTGATAACAACGAACAATTCGATCAACACTATACGCGTGGGACTTATACTCAAACTTGACTGTCGCTTTGTAGGGATTGCTGTCAGGTTGGGGCCAACGGGCAGTTTTCAAATATGTATCGTCATAATATTCGGGAGATATCACTTTTCGAAATGGCGTCGCAATTATATACGAAAACGGATAACCAAGTGCAAATTCAAACAGGATAACACCTGCCACTAGGAGTACTAAGAGCAGCCCTCCTACCGCATTTATGAAGAATTTTAAGTATTTCATGCAAACATAAGTTCTTGAAATTTAGCCTTCGCCATTCGCAACCCTACCCTTTATTGATTTACATCCTTAAAGATTCTTCGGGTTTTTCACCATGGCGCGGGTGAGGAACAGGGTCATCAGATTGACAAATTCTTCTCGGCTTTTGCCCATGCGATAAGATTGCGGGGCAGATGACTGGATGATCCCCATCATGGCATGGCCCATTAATTCCGGATCCACATCATCACACAATTCACCTGATTCTTTGGCAATTTTCAAAGCTTTAATAAATCCAGCGGCAAATTTGCTTCGAACAACCTGCGCGGTTGAATCTGTTGGGTCAAAAATTTTGGTGTCAATCAGCGCGGATCTGAGAAGCCCTGGATTCTGTTCGGCAAATTCCTGAATGGCCGTCAAAGAGTAATGAAGATATTCTTCAAAATTCTTCACATTCGGTATTCTGGCCTGAGCAAAATCGTGTAGATCTTCCTGAGCTTCACTGGCAAAAGCGAGGAATATCTCCCGTTTATCATTGAAATGACTGTAGAAGGTTCCGTGGGCGACATCTGCCTCACGGGCAATATCTTGCGGCCGGGTTTCATGATAGCCCCGTTTAATAAACAACTTCCGCGCTGCCGCAAGGAGCCGTTCTCTCTTCTCGGCTTTGCGTTTACTGGCCCGATCAGTTGCCACTAAAGGCTCTGTGATGTCCGTCATCGTTCGCTATCCTTATTACCCTTATTATTTTTTTGCGGCTGACGCTGGAATTTTTTATGACAATTTGTCAATATCGGTCAGAATAACAGTCTGCCTGTAAAAACTGAAACAAAAATTAAGGGAGAATTTGGCTGGCATGCCTGACATCGTTCCATTTAGACAATTAGATCGTCCGGTACCGGACGTCGCTGTTACAAAAAGAGATGATGGGTCTTATCGGATTCAGAGCAATCTTTCAATCGGAGAATATGAATTAAATGCCGCAGCATTCCTGAGAAAATCTGCGATTCAGTTCCCGGATCGCCCTTTTCTTGTTAAATGTGGCCCTGACGAAAGTTGGCCAGAGCTGACTTATGGGGAGGCAAAGAAAAAGGCAGACCAAATTAGTTCGTGGTTATTAAAGAACAACTATACGTCTGAAACGCCCATCCTGATTTTATCGAGCAACAGCTTTGCCCATGCCCTTTTATCCATGGGAGCGATTCAGGTTGGTATTCCGATCGTGCCGGTTTCGCCGTCTTATTCCTTGATGACCCGGGATTATTCCAAACTTCGTTATGCTATTGAGCTGGTCGACGCAAAAATGATCTTTGCCGAAGATGGCAGCATTTACGGCAAAGCGATTGAAACCATACGCCGGGACGGACTGGATGTAGTGACCGTGGGCGGAGACGCCCATGACGGACTGCGCTTCGATGATCTGTGCGGTGATGTTGATCACGCCCTTGTGGAAGCTGCTTTTGACAAGGTGGCAGAAAACACACTTGCCAAGATCCTCTTCACATCGGGCTCCACCGGAATGCCCAAAGCCGTGCCAAACACCCATCTGATGATTTGTTCGTCCCAGAAAATGCATCAAATGATTGCCGAAGATCCAGACCCGGTCAATGAACCACCGGTGGTTTTGGATTGGCTGCCCTGGCATCACACCTATGGTGGGAATGTCAATTTTTTCGGCATTATTCGCCTGGCCGGAACCCTGTTCATGGATGACGGGAAACCTATTCCAGGCCAGTTCCAAAGAACCATTGAAAACATCAAGCGTATCCGACCAACCCGATTTAGCAGTGTGCCAACAGCCTACAGCTTTCTTCTGGATCAACTGGAAAAAGACGATGAATTTATCACGGCATTTTTTGACCGGGTAAAGATTTGTCTGTATGGCGGCGCGGCGCTTTCCCAGGAACTGTTTGAGCGCATGCAAGTCCTGGCGATAAAACATACAGGGCTGCGGATGCCTTTCGGTACGGGGTGGGGCTCAACCGAGACAACAGGGACTGGGACTGCTGTTTACTGGAATTCAGACAAAGTCGGTCTGATCGGCGTTCCTTATACGGGGGTGGAAGTTAAACTTGTCCCAGTCAGCAATAAGTTTGAAATTCGCATAAAAGGCCCGCATGTTCACACAGGATATTACAAGCGTCCGGATTTGACAGAAGAGTACTTCGATGAGGAAGGCTTTTATTGCATGGGAGATGCGGTCAGTTTTGAAGACCCGGA
>JAESPT010000218.1 GCA_016765515.1 Sneathiella sp.
ACAAGTCTGTTTAAGATTGCTTTAAGGCCTTCATGACTTCTTCTGGCCCACTAGAGGCATATCGCGCCCTACGGCGCGGCAATGCTATTGAGCATGATTCAATTCAGGAACTTGCCGTTGAAAAACTGCAGGCCCTCCATCGCCGCTTGCAGTCTTATGATCCGCTGACCAGCGCCCACTGGACAGATATCTTTCGCTTAGGCGTGCGCAAACCGCGTGTGGAGCCACCACAAGGGATCTATATGTATGGAGATGTGGGACGCGGAAAATCCATGCTGATGGATCTTTTTTTTGATCATGCACCGGTGGAAAAAAAGCGGCGTGTGCATTTTCATGCCTTCATGCTGGAGGTCCACGCTTCTATCCATGCCTGGCGCCAAAATCCCCAACGAGAAGGGGACGATCCTATCGTCCCACTTGCCAAAAATATTGCCAGGGAAGCCTGGCTTCTTTGTTTTGATGAGTTTCAGGTAACCGATGTCGCGGATGCCATGTTGCTTGGACGACTGTTTGAACTCCTGTTTTCTCATGGCGTTGTGGTTATCACCACGTCAAACAGAATACCCGACGATCTCTACAAGGATGGTTTGAACCGAGATTTATTCCTGCCGTTCATTAAACTGATCAAGGCAGAGCTTGATATTCTACATTTGTCCGGCGGTACCGACTACCGTCTTGAACGGCTTTCAAAAAGTCCGGTTTATTTTTCTCCTCTCGGGGCAGACGCCTCTTCTGAAATGGATCGTCTCTTCAATTTATTGACTGAGGGTAATGCCCTTGAACAGATGACACTGACAACACAAGGCCGGGACCTTGATGTTAGCAGGGCTGCCCGCGGTGTGGCCCGATTTACTTTTGAAGAACTCTGCGCCAGACCCTTGGGTGCAGCGGACTACCTAACGATAACCGAACATTTTCACTCTCTACTGGTGGAGAATGTGCCTAAACTTGGCCCGCATAACAGAAATGAAGCCAAACGCTTTGTCACGCTGGTGGATATTCTATACGAAAGCGGAAATAACTTGATCATTACAGCCGAGGTCGAAGCGGAACATCTCTATGAACAAGGAGATGGGAATTTTGAATTTGCCCGAACCGTCTCCCGGTTGATGGAAATGCGATCAGAGGATTATTTGAAAGGTCTCGTCGGTTAAAGTTTCGGCATAAAAGAAATTCGGCAGGATCATTTAAGCCTTTGAATTTTATCTTCCAGATAGGTTGAAAAATACCCTCTGTATTTTTCCTGTAACTCTGGAAGTTTCCAGTCATGGCCGGTGACGATCCCTCGGCAGCAGGCTGTCCCGCACGCACAGTTCATGTCCCAGTCATCATGATCACCCGTGGCATAGTCAAAGGAGAGCTCTTCTCCCTTTTCGATATCCCTCATCGCAACAAAAATTATCTGTCCGCGAATACCCACATTGGGATCACAAGAGTGATTGAGGTGCATCATCCCCTCCTCCCGAGTTTGCGGTGTCACGGGGCCAATGAATAGATCATCTGCAATCTGAATCTCAGCAGGCCCTAGTGTCTCTTCCAGAGAATCCCGCACCGCTCGGGTCATTACGGTGCCGCCTTTAACAACGACAATCTCACCTTGAGCGATCGACTGAATAGCAAACAGGCCTCGCCCTTCAATGCTGCTAGACCTTTTCTCAACTTTCTCCGAAAAATAGATGAGTGCCAACGAAACCTCCTTAAAGACTCGTGCCTTCTATTTGCCAAGACTCAATATCAGTACCCGACGCAGCCTTTTTAAGGGCGGCTTGATCTTCTACAGATTTATTCTGACCAAGTTTTGCTTTCGCGTCCAACCTGGAAATTGGTATCTGGAAGGCGACAATTGCCTTCATCATTGCCGCCGCGCGTTTCTCTTCGAACTCGTCCAAACTCCATGGATTTTCGCGATATTTTTCATTGTCTTCTGTCAAACCATCCAACACACGACGAACATCCGCTGGATCTTCCAGGATTTGTGCCTGTCCATGGGCATGAACAGCAACATAATTCCATGTGGGGACATTGACATTGCTGGCATAGTCCCGCGGCGACACATAAATATGCGGTCCATTGAAAATGACAAGCGATGGCCTTTCCCCGAGCAATTTGCAATGCGGGTTTGCCCGCGCCAAATGCCCTCTGACAATGCCAAATTCGCCCTCTGCCGGATCATACCTTACCGGCAAGTGGCTCACCACAGGAACACCGTCTCCATCGACTGTAACAAGGATGGCGAAACTCGCATCGGGCAGTATCTTAAGAAGTGTTTCTTGTGCGGGCGCTAAAAAATGTTTTGGTGTGTACATGGCGGTGCCTGAAGTATGAGTTCTCTAGAAGACCCTTATCAAGATATTATGGCACCATCTCCAGTACCAAAATCAATTTATTTGCAGAACCAATTTTCCTGACCTGATGCGTCAGGATATTTTCCCGTTCATATAATAATGGACAAGGCCCGCATATTCTTTGAGCGCATGTTTCCAATAAAAAAAGCCTATGAAGCTGGGAATGATATCTTTTTTGCCAAAAACTGAGTCGCGAAGACCGACAATCACAATGGGCACGTCAAACCCCACATTCTTAAAAACAGCTTCGGTTCTATAGGCATGAATGCCGGAGACAAAGACGGCAAGCCGATTGATATTCGAACCCTCTGTAATCCGCTGAACGTTCTTTGCATGATCAGATGTACCGGTCGCACCGGATATCAAAAGCAGGCCTTCCCTGTCTTTGACCAAACCGGCCAAAACTTCAGCATCCGTTTTGTCGCCATCCGTCTGTATTGTCCCCGACAGAATTAGAGGAATATTTAACTGCAACGCCAACAATTCTGCTCTTTTCACACGAGAGAAAGACGTTGTATTCGGAACAGATGCACCCGTCAGATAGTCATGATGCAATCCACTTGAAATCACCGCGATTGCATCAATCTTCCCCTTAAGACTATCTGCTTTCACGTCTTTAAACGGAATGCCGATTTCGAGAGGATAAAGGAGCAACTTTCCCGTCACTGGCAAGCTCATAACAACAAAAAATAGACTGACAGGCGCCAAAACCCACCGCTTCTTAGTAAACCACCAATGAAGAAGAGCGATCGGCAGAAGAATGAGAACAATACCCGGAAGAGATATCCCATCGACAAGCCTTTCCAGCGCATAATCCAGCATAATCTTTTACCCACAAAAATTCAAAATCGTTTTGACCAACCACAGCATCAAATTCGAACTTGCGAAATCCAATTACAAAAACTGCATTCCATTTTGAATAATTTGGAAGGCATTGAAAGAACTGAGAGCATCTATTCGCAGAAAATTTATGTCGTCAAGAGTGGAAACATCATCCAAGAATTGTATTTCTTCAATCCAAATGATTTAATAACGATCAAATTGAAAGGAAAGCGGATCTTGTCATGAGTACAAACTCTCAAAGCACCCAGCCAGAGAAGGAAGTAATTTTAGCGTCGCAATTAAAACCACTCTTGCTTTTACTTTTTTCCTTATTCTTCATTTCATGCGGCACATTGTTGATCAACACTGGTCCAATTTCAGATAATCTGACTTTATTAATAATTATTTGGGGAGCAGTATTGATTTGCAGCGCAGGTGCCCCCGTTATGCTTGCTGTTCTAATACTGAGAATTCCTAAAATCGAACTTAGTTGCGAAGGAATAAGCTACGTTGCTCTTTTCAGAAAGAAAATTTGGAATTGGCGAGATATTGGTCCTTTTGTGAGTGATATTCGTCAAGTTCAAAACATTTCACATCATTATATTTGCGCATTTTCAGATGAAAATCACGACTTGATGCAGATACATAACCAGTCAATACAACCAGATTATTTAATTGCCGAAATCGTAATATCTTTGAATCTCCTACCGCCTGGCAAAAACAGTGAAACTGCTGCAATATTTGCAGACAAACTAAATGAATGGCGTGAAAAATATGGCGCACCTGAAATTGAAGTAAATCATCAGAATACTAAAGAAGCTGCTGCAAAATTTTTAAAAAAAATCAGAAACCGAAAAATAGTGTATTATGTCACTGTTTTTGTATGTGTTATCATCGCCGCATTTTTACTCGAAGACCCACTAGAAATATTGGAAATTCTCCGTTATTTGTAGTTTAACAAGTGTCTATTCAGCTGAACAGAACTCGATCCAACTTCATATTTAATCAAAAAAAGGCCACCAGATAAGGCAGCCTTTGTCGTTTCATTAATAAAAGAACACCTCGTGTCAGCCGCGGCGTTCGACCATCATTTTCTTGATCTCTGCGATTGCCTTGGCCGGATTGAGGCCTTTGGGGCAGGTGTTGGCGCAGTTCATGATGGTGTGGCAGCGATAAAGCCGGAAGGGATCTTCCAGGTCATCGAGGCGCTCCCCGGTATTTTCATCGCGGCTGTCTATAAGCCAACGGTAGGCCTGAAGCAGGACAGCAGGGCCCAGGAACCGATCAGAATTCCACCAATAGCTTGGCAAGACGTGGAACAGCAGGCGCAGAGAATACACTCATACAGGCCGTTCAGTTTCTCCCGGTCTTCTTTTGACTGCAAACGTTCCCGATCCGGCGGCGGCGGTGTCTGGGTCTGCATCCAGGGTTTGATCGACGCATATTGTGCGTAGAAATTTGTCAGATCGGGCACCAGATCCTTCACCACAGGTTGATGAGGCAGCGGATAGATATTGATATCCCCGTCCAACTCATCCATGCCTTTAGTGCAGGCCAGTGTATTGGTGCCATTGATATTCATGGCGCAGGATCCACAAATCCCCTCCCGGCAGGACCGCCGGAAAGTGAGAGTCGGATCCGTTTCATTTTTGATGGCGATCAGACCATCAAGGATCATCGGACCGCAGTCGTCCAAATCCACCTGATACGTATCGATCCGCGGATTTTCGCCATCATCTGGGGACCAACGATAAACATTGAAGGTCTTGGTATTTTTGGCACCCGAAGGTATCGGATGTGTCTTGCCGGTGCCTACTCTTGAATTCTTGGGTAACGCGAGTTCAACCATCTCTAACTTCCCTAACTCTTAGTAAACCCGCGCTTTGGGTTTAATATACTCAATTTCATCGGTCAGTGTATATTCATACACTGGGCGATAATCCAACTTAACCCCGCCTTCCGGCGTGTGATACGTCAGTGTGTGTTTCATCCAGTTTTTATCATCCCGATCGGGGAAGTCTTCACGGGCATGAGCACCGCGGCTTTCTTTACGGTTTTCAGCAGCCGTCATGGAAACAACAGCCTGACTGATCAGATTGTTCAGCTCCAGTGTTTCGATTAAGTCAGAGTTCCAAATCAATGAACGGTCCGTTGTCTTGATGTCTGCCATCTGTTTTTCAACGTCGTTGATCTTCTTGACGCCTGCTTGCAAAGTATCCCCAGTTCTGAAGACTGCGCAGTCATCCTGCATGACCCGCTGCATTTTATCGCGGATCTGCGCTGTGGATTGCGCGCCTTTGGCATGACGGAAGCCATCGAGACGAGAAACCGCTTCGTCGCATGCTGTGCTTGGTAGCGGCGCGTGGGCCTGACCGGTTTTAACGGTATCTTTTGCCCGCAGCGCGGCAGCGCGGCCAAAGACAACAAGATCAATCAGAGAGTTTGATCCCAAACGGTTTGCACCGTGAACGGATACACAGGCCGCTTCACCAACGGCCATCAAGCCCGGAACCACCGCGTCAGGATTGCCATCTTTCAGATCAACCACTTCCCCATGATAATTGGTCGGAATACCGCCCATATTATAGTGAACCGTTGGAATAACCGGGATCGGTTCCTTATTCACATCAACGCCGGCAAAAATACGCGCACTTTCAGAAATACCGGGCAGACGTTCTTCAATCATTGCCTTATCCAGATGATCCAGATGCAGGAAGATATGATCTTTACGAGATCCAACACCGCGACCTTCTCGAATTTCCATAGTCATTGACCGGCTGACCACATCGCGGCTGGCAAGGTCTTTTGCAGAAGGTGCATAACGTTCCATGAAACGTTCGCCTTCGCCGTTCACCAGGTATCCGCCTTCACCGCGCACACCTTCCGTGATCAGACAACCCGCGCCATAAATGCCAGTTGGGTGGAACTGTGTGAATTCCATATCCTGCAAAGGCAACCCTGCCCGCAGAACCATACCGCCGCCATCCCCTGTACAGGTGTGGGCAGAGGTACAGGAGAAATAAGCCCGACCAAAACCGCCTGTTGCCAGAACAACCATATGGGAGCGGAACAGATGAAGGGTTCCATCTTCAAGACACAGACACAGAACACCCTTACAGGCGCCGTCCTTGTCCATGATCAAGTCCAGAGCGAAATATTCGATGTAGAAATCTGTATCGTATTTCAAAGACTGGCTGTAGAGCGTGTGCAGCATAGCGTGACCGGTCCGGTCCGCAGCCGCGCACGTGCGCTGGGCGGCTGGTCCTTCACCAA
>JAESPT010000219.1 GCA_016765515.1 Sneathiella sp.
CCCTTGGCCGAAATTGCCCTTGCATGCGGTTATTCATCGCAAGCGCATTTCTCATCCAGATTCAAGCAGGCAGTTGATGTGACGCCTCGTCAATATCGCTGCCTCTGAAGCTGTCATAGTTGCTTCAATAGAGGTTAAATTACCAAATTTTTCACAGAAAAAGCTCCCGGATGGGCATCCGGGAGCTTGATGTTTGGAGAAAAAATCAGCCTGTTTTCGCTTCTGCTTTTCTCCGTTCCTCGTATTTGATCTTCTCTTCTTCAACGAGTTCCTTCTTGGACAATTTACCAACAAGGGTTTTTGGGAGTTCTGTTCGGAATTCAACGGCTGTCGGCAGTTCATGTTTCCCAAGTTTATCTTCAAGGAAGGATCTTAGATCCTCGATGGAAAATTCGCTCTGGCCTGCTTTTAGCTTGATAAAAGCCTTCGCCGCTTCACCGCGATAATCATCGGGAATACCGACAACAGTCACTTCTTCAACGCTTGCATGCTCAAAAATCGCTTCTTCGATAATACGCGGATATACATTGAAACCGCCAGACGTGATCATGTCCTTGGTCCGGTCGACGATATGCATATATCCGTCGTCATCAAGATAGCCGGTATCTCCGGTCAGGAAGAAACCATCAACAAAGGATTCTGCTGTCGCTTCGGGTTTATTCCAGTAGCCCTTCATTACATTCGGGCCCTTGATACCAATTTCACCGATTTCACCGACAGGCATGGTAATTGATTTGTCATCAACACCGAAGATACAGATTTCAATCCCGGGGACTGGAACACCTGCGGAACCAGCAACCCGTTTATCCGTGAGCGGTGTTGTTGTTCCAGACGGGGATGTTTCTGTCATACCCCAGCCTTCCAGAAGTCGGCAGCCTGTCACCTTTTGGAAATGATCCTGCACTTCGACGGGGAGCGGTGCACCACCAGATGCACAGAACTTCAGGGACCGTAAATCATATTTTTCGATTTCTGGATGGTTTGCAATCGCCATATACATGGTCGGCACGCCAGGAAAGACTGTGGGTTTTTTCTTATCCAGATCCTTCATAACATTTTCGAGATCAAATTTTGGATGAAGAATAATCTCAGCACCGCCAGCAATGCCAAAGTTCATATTCACGGTGAGTGCGTATATATGGAACAGGGGAAGGACAGCAAGGACTCTCTCTTCACCATCAACAAGAACGCCAGTAGTGCCTTGTTGCATGGCTCTCAGCTGCTGACAGGCCGCAACCAAGTTGCGATGGGTGAGCATAGCCCCTTTGGGAAGGCCCGTGGTACCCCCTGTATATTGAAGAACAGCAATCTGTTCTTCAGGGTTGGCGACCGGGACGGAATCAAAACGACCGTCATTTGCCAGCAAAGATTTATAGGACATGTGTTTATCGTCTTTTGGAATGGACGATATTTCCTTGGACTTGACGATTGGGTAGAGAAGATTTTTCGGAAAAGGAAGAACTTCCTTCAGATTCCCAACGATGATCTTCTTTAACCGTGTCTTTGACAAGAGAGACGCAATATTCGGATACAGGACCTCAAGATCCAGTGTCACCATATAATCGGTCTGACTGTCTTCAACTTTATGAAGCAACTCTCTCTCCGCATCGAGAGGAGAATAGTTCACAACTGTTCCGCCCGCTTTTAAGATGCCAAAGAAGCAGACAATGTAATGCGGTGAGTTAGGAAGATAGAGACCAACATTTACCCCTTTCTTCACACCGATCTGCTGGAAGCCTTTGGCTGCCCGGCTGACCATATCATCCAGTTCGCTATACGTGGTCTTCTTATCGAGAAAATCGATAGCATTATTGTTTGGCCATTGTTTTACGGCTTCATCCAGGATGGCGTAAACTGGCTTATTTTCGATTTCGATTTCCCATTTCACACCCGGCGGGTATGACTTCTCCCAAGAAAAATCAGACATTTCTTTCCCTTTGTTAGAGTCGCGGTTTCCCTTAAATTTTTATTTTTTACCAGCGTACGTTGACAACGGGAGGCGGGTCAAAGAAAAATCGCATTCAGTTACCGATAATTTGTATCGCGAATTTTTAGAATTGATTGCCGGACAATTCAATTTGATGCGGATCAATGACCCATGGTCATTAAAACGAAAGATAAAAAAACAAGAGGAGTATTAAAAGGGTTCGGCAACAGAGACTGTACGCAGTTGCGTAAAAAAGCATTGGACGGGGCTGCAGCTTCCAGCATTTCAGAAGACGCATTGGCGCGAGCCTTGATCGGTGAGGCCATTGAGGTCCTCAAAAAGAACCGTTCAGCGGAGGATATTTCTAATGAGGTTACTTTTCTTGCGGAAAATATAGGCGAAGAAGATGATTATACGTTCATGCGGCCGTGATCGTTTGAATCAAATAATTTAAAAACCATCAAGACCGGCTCCGCAAATTATAACGCCAATTTTGTCATTTTTGTTGGTCTTGAATTTTTCAGTTTGCAGAGCGGCGATGGCCGCTGCTGCAGACAACTCGGTGGCGATTCCACACGAGCTCCACAGCCATTTTGATGCAATTTCCATGTCACTATCTTCTACCAGGACAATTTCCTCAACGTGATGGGAGATGATCTCCAGGTTCAGATCAGCCGACTTTCTGGGGGCAAGGGTTCCCGCGCGGGTCGTGATTCGCTCCAAAGTCACAAGTTTTCCTGCTTTGCAGCTTTCATAAAGCGTGGGGGCACCGACCGCTTCAATGCCGATTATTCGAATGTCAGGATTAATAAGTTTCGCGGCACTGGCAACACCGGAAATGAGCCCGCCTCCACCGATTGCAACCATCAAAACATCCAGATCCGGAACGCTTTCTAAAAATTCCAGACCAACGGTGCCCTGGCCTTCAATAACGGATTTTGCGGCAAAGGGATGAATATAGGTTTTACCTTCCTTTGCGGCGGCTTCCAGGGCCAGCGCATTTGCATCATCCCAGACCTCTCCCGATACGATGACATCAGACGTAATGCTTTTAAGTTTATTTATCTTACTTTGTGGAGTGTTTTTCGGCAGGTAGATCGTCGTCGGTGTCTGAGTGAGCGCGCCGGCAATGGCAACGCCCATGCCATGATTTCCTCCCGATGCAGTGACCAAGCCTCGGTTTAACTCATTTTTACTCAGACCCAACACAGTGTTGAGAGCCCCTCGAATTTTGAAAGAGCCCGAAATTTGCAAATTTTCGAGTTTTAAGGAAATGTTGCGTCCGTCATCCAACTGTATATCCATAGTCGGGGTCTGGCGGATATACGATGAGAGGCGCGCTTTGGCTGCCTTGAAATCATCAAGAGAAAATTGTGTTGTCATGATATTTTTGCCTGAAGGGTGACAAAGGATTTGAATTTCACATCATTATGTCCCTCAATGAGGCAGTAAATCAATAGTTCAAATAAAATCAAGAAAGACAGGCAATGACGTACACAACACTGGACCTGATCATTGAAAATCACATTGCTCATTTGAAACTAAATCGACCCGCCAAACTTAATACTCTCGTTATGGCGTTCTGGCAGGAGATGGTGGATGCATTCTCTGAAATTGAACAGACTGCCGATGCAAGAGTTGTCGTTATCTCCTCAACGGGAAAGCACTTTACCGCTGGCCTGGATCTGAATGCCTTTGGATCTCTTGCGGGTGAAATACAATCGGCAACTGATCCCGCTCGCATACGTGAACAGATGCGTAATAATGTTCGGGAGATGCAGGAAAGCTTTACGGTTATTGAAAAATGCAGATTGCCGGTCCTGGTTGCCATTCAAGGGGGTTGCATCGGCGGCG
>JAESPT010000220.1 GCA_016765515.1 Sneathiella sp.
GAAATAAGGAGTTTCACCCCTTCTTCCACGGACATATCCAAATATTTCAGCTCTTTTTTCGGACAAAACAATAGAAACCCAGATGTGGGGTTAGGGGTTGTCGGCAGGAAGACACTTATCACCGTATCCTCATTCATTTCTGCAACTTGACCTTTAGCTTCACTGGTAACAAAAGCAAGTGCCCAAAGGCCTTTACGGGGATATTCGACAAGGACAACATCCCGAAACGACGTCCCGGATTGCGCAAGAACCGTCTCCATAATCTGTTTGAGGGCTTTATAGACAGAGCGAACGACCGGCATTCTGGCGACTATTCTCTCGCCAAAATGCAACAGGGAACGACCGAGAAAATTGGCCGTCAGGAAACCAACAAGAATAAGAAAAAAGATTGCAATAAAAAGACCCAGCCCAGGGACACTGAAAGGCAAGTACGTTTCTGGATTATAGCGCGCCGGAATGAGCGGCGTGACATTGGCGTCAACAAAATCAACAAAAATATAGGTCAGGTAAATGGTTATTGCAATGGGGGCCGATACGACAATACCAGTAAAAAAATATGTCCGTAATCGTGCAAAAGCACTCACTTTCGCAGCAGGTTCTACCAGTATTGTTTTAATATCATCATGCGCGTCGGAATCCGCCGCTGTTTTCTTAGTCATAATAGAGGTATAGCCTTTGCAGAATTGAGCAATCGAGAGTCCAACAGATAAATTTCGTTGCTATCATACCATTAGTGGCTAAATACGTCGCAAAAAATCACGCTCAATTTCCCTGCATAAACCTATCATTAACCGGCTTGAACTAAAATTGATGTCAGTTTGTATAAATACTGTCAATCATTCCCGTTTTTTGGCGACACAAAATCGAAACGCTTATTCTGAAAGAACTTGTTACATTGCCCAAAAACAGGCCCTTATTTATTGTTTGTTCGTTGCTCATAATTTCTTTAACGAGTGCTTTTTTCGCCAATGATATTTTTGGCAGTTGGGCCTATTTTGCGACAGGGTTGTCTTCAGGACTAACTATTTCCATTGTGTATCTTATTGCGACGAATGAATTCGGTACGAATATCAACGCTGAAAAAATCAAGACTGAACATAAACAGTTGATGGATGCTGTTGAAATTCTTGATGATGGATTTCTTCTGTTTGATAAAAAACAAAATGTTGTTGTCGCAAATGAAAAAATAAGAAATCTGTACAATGGAATGGATAATCCTTTCACTCATGGAGACAACAGAAAGGAAATAGCAAAGGCCATTCATCATTGGTTTGAAGATGACGCTCAAAAAGAACAACTGGAAAGTATCATTGAGTCCATCGACAAGAAAATATTAACGCCAAGAGAAAATATACAGTGGGTCCTGCCGAACGGAAAACACATTCTGATCAATGAACAATACACCCACGATCAAGGTATCGTTTCTATCATTCGAGATGTTACAGATCACAATCAAAAACAGCAGGATCTGGAAGATCGAAGTCATCTATTGAAAGCCGTCTTCGAGAATGTTCCAATTGGCATATGTGTTTATGACAGCGAACACAGAGTGTTAAACTGGAATGAAAAATATCTGGAAATAATGGATGTAAATCGAGATATTATTTATCCCGGCATTCATATGAAAGATCTTCTAAAGGCCAATTTTGACACATATGACGATGTTGGAGAAAGTCCAGAAAATTTTGCAAACTCAGTTCTTGAAAACCTGCAATTAAACTCGCTTACAAAAATTGAGCGCAAAACAAAAAGTGGAAAATTTATAGAGGTATTCCTGACCATATTACCGGATGGCGGCTATATTTATACCTTCACTGACGTAACCCTGACACGATCAGCTCAACTCGTGTTGCAAGAGAGTGAAGCCAGATACAAAAAAATGGTAGAACTCTCTCCAGATGCAATTTTGGTACAAAAAGATGGCCTTATTATCTTTGCCAATGCTGCCGCCTTAAAATTGTTGGGAATAGTAAACCTTCACGACTTGATCGGCGCCCATGTACGTAAATTTTTCCCAACCAATCATCTGGATAAATTAAATGGTCATTTTGGAAGCTCCGATCATATGTCGGCCGGTGACAATGTGCCGTCAGTTACGTCTCAAATCATCAGGATAGACGGATCACGCGTTAATGTGGAAATTGAGGCCACAGCCCTTCTTTATGGCGACCGCCCTGTTATGCAGCTCATCGCGCGGGATATTACGGCCCAGACAAAAACGCAGGAGTTCCTGCAAAAAGCCAAAGAAGACGCTGAATACGCCTCTCAATTAAGGGGAACATTCCTAGCGAATATGAGCCATGAATTACGCACCCCCCTAAATGCCGTTATTGGATTTTCCGAGATAATAAAAAACCAGATATTTGGAAAAGTGGGTTCGGAAAAATATCTTGAATATGCCGATGACATCCATTCTAGTGGCATTCATCTTCTCGACTTAATTAATGATATTCTCGATTTCTCCAAAGTAGAGACAAACGAGCAAAGACTGTTTGAAGAGACTGTTGAAGTGAAAAAGCTTGTCAGTGACTGTTTGCGTCTTGTCGAACATCAAAGAGAAAGAGCCCAAATCAAAATCTCAACTCATATTGGAAATAAAATACCAAATGTCGTTGTTGATGCAAAAATCCTGAAACAGGTCCTGCTTAACTTGTTGTCAAATGCTCTAAAATTTACACCAAAGGGTGGAAAAATTACCGTTCATGCGGATATGACACCCGATGGGACACTCTTTGTTTCCGTACAGGACACAGGGATTGGTATTAAAGAGGAAGATTTGACTAAAGCGCTGACTCCTTTTGTGCAGATTGATAGTGAACTCAACCGAAAATACCAGGGCACAGGCCTTGGATTACCGTTGTCTAAAAATTTAATGAAGCTTCATGGCGGTGACCTGGATCTTAGAAGCAAATTTGGCGAGGGCACAAATGTCACCATAACCCTTCCAAGTGATCGCGTGGAACGAACTGCTGCTTGATCTCTACCCTCCTCTTTTATATTGTTTGATCTCAATCGAAATTTTGTCTTTTTCTGACAATCGCATTTCAATTTGTTAGAACAAAATTCATCAACTCTAGGAGGAAAAAGTGAGACTTGAAAATAAAGTAGCCATCATTACAGGAGCCGGTTCTGGCTTTGGCGAAGGCATGGCCATTCGCTTTTCCGAAGAGGGAGCGACAGTTGTCGTCAGTGACATCAATGAACAGGCAGCAAGAAAAGTCGCAGATGAGATTACGGCAAAGGGTGGCCGTGCTCTTGTTGACGTAACAGATGTCTCCAAGGCAGAAGATGTTTCCAACATGACCCAAGCGACACTGGATGCCTTTGGACGCATTGATATTCTGGTGAATAATGCCGGTATGCCGCAACGCAACGGATCCATGTTTGATGTGGACGAAGAAACCTTTCAGAAAATCTTTGATGTAAATGTTAAAAGCATCTTCTTGACCACGAAATCCATTGTTCCGGTAATGCTGGATCAAGGGGGCGGAAACGTTATCAATATTGCCTCCACAGCGGCATTGAGCCCTCGCCCTGGCCTGGTCTGGTATAACTCCAGTAAAGGTGCCGTTCTAACCATGACAAAGTCCATGGCCATTGAACTGGCCCCCCAGCAAGTCCGGGTCAATGCACTCTGTCCTGTTATCGCACAAACGGGAATGACCGTTGAGTTTATGGGGGGCGTTGATACTCAGGAAATCAGAGACAAATTTGTCGCCTCAATACCCTTAGGTCGCATGAATACGCCAAAAGATTTGGCGAATGCAGCCCTCTGGTTAGCGTCTGATGAAGCTTCCTTCATCACAGGCGTTGCCCTGGAAGTTGACGGCGGACGCTGTATCTAAAGAATAAGGAGAAGCAGATTAACTCTGCTTCTCCTTATTTTTATTGCCGGTTCGCGCCAGCGGACAAGTTCTGTGTTATTTGACGTCAGCGGCTACGCGCAATGTAATTATCACATCTGGATTACGAACCGTCCCCCCTGAACCATATCCTTTTTTGATCATATCCACATATTCCATTCCTTCGACAACCTTGCCCCACACGGTATATTTCCCGTCCAGGTGATTTGAATGATCAAGAACAATAAAGAACTGACTGTCCCCACTGTTTGGATTATTCGACCGCGCCATGGATACAGTACCGCGGTCATGAGAAATATTGGAAAATTCTGCTCGAATTTTTTTACCGGAGCCGCCTCGCCCGGTTCCTGTCGGATCACCCGTCTGCGCCATGAATCCGTCAATCACACGATGGAATTTGATACCATCATAAAATTTTTGACGAACCAGCTCTTTAATTCTCTTTACATGTCGCGGGGCCGTGCGAGGTAAAAGTTCAATGACCACACGACCATATTTCAAATCCAGAAACAGGGTGTTTTCTGGATTCTGATTTTCTGCAGCATTTACGAACGAAATGCTCAGACATAAAAGTGTAACAGCCAGCAGGCTTCGGACAACAAGTGACAGGCTCATGAATTCTCTCATATAAAGTTGTTTCTTCTTCTATTTTTAATGCTCTATACCCTTTGCGGCAAGGCCCAACTTATAATTTTTATTTCAGTATAAATTTAGAATATTCACACTCTGAAAAAAAATTTAAAAACCCGCTTGACCTACTACAAAGACGCCCCTATGTTGCAGCCGCATCGCAACGTTGTTTTGTTCCAAACCGGTTCGAAACCTTGACGCGACAGCATTGAAAAGTGTGGGCCCGTAGCTCAGTTGGTAGAGCAATTGACTTTTAATCAATGGGTCACAGGTTCGAATCCTGTCGGGCTCACCATTTCAAACCCATGAAAACATTACTGTTTTTGAGGGTTTTGTACTTTCAGCTTTTCTCATTTTATAGAAGTGCCGCCCCTGCTCACTCAGCAACTCTGTTGTTACCTTTACTTATTGCGTCCTCCTTGGCTAACCCTACGGCCCTATCAAATCGCATAAGATATTCAGGATGTTCTGTTCCCATAAGGCGATCCCACCAGGTAAAATAAAGGCCAAAATTCCATTTTGCATTTTGATGATGAAGGTCGTGATGTGTCACTCCGCTTATCCAGCCGAACCACCGACTGCGCGCCATTGTGCGTGGATAGAGCTCAAAACCGCAATGGCCGATAACGTTCCGGATGACCATATGCAAACTCCATATCAACAATATTAACGGGTTTAAAGGTATTAGAAGCGCAAATAACGCGGCAAAAGCCACTTGAACAAAAGCCTCAACCGGATCAAAGCTATAGGCCGTCCAAGGTGTCGTTGTCCGGGAACGATGATGCAACAGATGAGTATAGCGCAGGACCGCTGGCAAATGCATAAGACGATGGGTCCAGTAGAAGTATGTGTCATGGGCCAGGATCATCAATACCAGGCTGAATATGGCATAGCCCCATCCATAGTCGGAAATATCAAAATAAACTTGATTAATGCCAAGCGTCGATAGTCCCATCACTCCGACCATGCTAACACTGGCAAAAATCGTCGCGGATACGAGTGACCAGCAGATCTCACGGATTATCTGATGGCGACCCGCTTCGACTTTCTGTATTCGGCGGCCTCTGATTGCCTTTGCAAACAATTTGCGGGTTACAAAAAAAACAAACCCTGCCGGAATGAGATACTTTAAAATATCATGGGCAACGAAACCCAACCAGGCGGAAAACTCGAACATAGACATCTCCAAAAACAAATTATGAAAAAGGAAGCAACGAAAAAGTTACCTCTAATCCTTGTTCGTCTTGGTCACTTCATTAGATTTTTTCCATCCGCAGACAACAAACGGCGTTAATACAGCAACGGCTGCAGGTCCGAGCAATAGCCCGATAAGTGTTAATGGGCACATTTGTATTCTCCCGAGTTCAGGTGTTGAAATTGGATATTTTGTTGGAAATTTTGTTGGAAATTTTATGAGCAGTGATCCAGAACATGGCCTGTCCAGCCACAGTCTGTGTGTGACAGCTCACCCCGTGGAAACCGCACGATATGCATAAAGCTTCGATTTCAGCTCTTCTCCGCAAGCTGTAGATTGATGTCGGAAACCGAGCGGCAAAATCTGCGTCATCACCAGAGCGAAAACAAAGAACAAACTGACCTTGCGGCGCTAAGACACGATAAATTTCA
>JAESPT010000221.1 GCA_016765515.1 Sneathiella sp.
ACTAAGCTTCGCTTTAACGGCTGTCTTCAGACTTTCAGGCACCACAGACACTGACTGTCCCTCAGGTCGGCGCCACAGTGTCAACCAAAGGATAAGGCGTCCAACAACAATCACGCCGATTATCGCCGCAGCCATCCCTAAGTGAAGTTCAAGAGTGAGGCCGCCTACAGCAGTTTTCGTTTTGAAGCCAATTGTTGTTCCAAAGATTGCCGCCCCAAGAAACAAAGTGACAGCCAGATCTTTTAACAGGTTTGGGACGCTTATACCAGCGATTCTAGCCCCGGTTGTTTGTTTTGCGTCCGACATTAAACTTTTTCAACCTCCGGCTTACCCAAAAGACCCTGCGGAAGGAAGATCAGTACAATTGCCAACATGGCAAAGGCTGCGACATCTTTATATTCAACCGAGAAGTAAGCCGACCAGAAGGTTTCAATCAGCCCGATAACCAATCCTCCGAGCATAGCGCCCGGCAAGGAACCAATTCCCCCCAGAACCGCTGCGGTAAAGGCTTTCACACCGGCAACAAAACCAATAAAAAAGTCGATCACCCCGTAATAGAGAAGGAACATCAGACCGGCGACTGCAGCAAGAGCCGCCCCCATGATAAATGTCATTGATATCGTCCGGTCCACATTGATGCCAAGAAGAGAGGCCATCTTGCGGTCCTGCTCACAGGCTCGTTGTGCCCGTCCCAGAGATGTTTTTGCTATGAGCAGAGAAAAAATTGCCATCAGAACAAAGGTGACAGTGATAATCAGGATTTGAATATTAGAGATCTGAACAACAAAGTTCCCATCCACCCCACCACCAGTCATCAGTGTATAACCGCCAGTGACTATCGGCTGCAGAGGTTTAACCCGGGCGCCTTGCGCAATCTGAATGTAGTTTTGAAGGACAATTGAAATGCCAATTGCAGTAATTAACGGCGCAAGCCTAAAAGAGCCCCGCAGCGGCCTGTAGGCTAATCGCTCAACGGTCCAGCCATAAGCGGATGAAATCACCATAGAGGCGACGAGAACGATGATAAGCGCAACGATTGTCATGCCCAATCCCGTAGATATGGTCAATCCAAGTGCGGTAATAACGATAAGCGCGATAAAGGCCCCTATCATAAATATATCACCATGCGCAAAATTGATCATACCAATGATGCCATACACCATCGTATATCCTATGGCGATTAGACCATAAATAGATCCCAGCGTGACACCATTGATCAACTGCTGAATAAAATACTCCATGAGGCACTCCCTGCTAATGCCGTCCTGTAAAACAACTTATAAACCCCCGCTTTATCGCCTGCATATTTGCAGTGCAACAAAACTAATCCTATTTTTTTATTGTTTTTTGGATTTATGTTGGCACACCCTATGACACAAAAAACGCAGGATGCAAGCTTGTAATGCAGGAAAAAGCACATTCTCGCGCTCATGATGCGAAATATTTCAAACTTTCCCTTAAATAATTACACTTATTTCGTGTCAATTTTCGGACAAGTATAGCGAAGCAGATTATTCAACTAGGAACAGAAGAGCTGGAGAGCTCTCCCGATTAACGGCCAAATAATAAGTTTCAACCATTAATCGGGAAAACGAAATTGAATTTAATAACCGATATGCAACCCGCCATCGATAGAAATATGCTGCCCCGTTACATAGCTTGATGCATCTGAAAGCATAAAGACAACTCCTTGAGCAACTTCTTCCGGATCGGAAAACCGCTGCAATACGATTTGTTTCATATAGGCATCCCGGAATTTTTCAGATCGCACAGTTTCCGTCATTTCAGTTGCAACGACACCAAAACAAGCACTGTTAACCCGAATGCCCGATTTTCCCCATTCTTTGGCGGCTGTCATTGTCATTCCAAGAACACCGGCTTTCGCAGCAGCATAATTAATCTGTCCAATTGAGCCACGACGACCTGCCACAGAAGATACGTTGACAATAGAGGCGGATGAAGTATCGCCATCTTTAAAGCGTTCCAACATGTGACGGCCAACTGCCTGCAAGCACAGATAAACGCCTGTCAGGTTAACTTCAATGACCTGATTCCACGCCTCCAAAGGCATTTTTTCGATCATCGCCGGTCGAATGATACCGGCATTATTGACGAGACCGTGAACAGCACCATGTTTGGCAACGGAGGCATGAACCATTTTCTCAACAAAAGCAGGATCTGAAACACTGCCCACATATTGGTCTGTATTCTCAGCGCCCAGTTTGTCAGAAACCTCAGCCACGCCCTCTTCCTTGACATCAACCAGAATGGCCTTACCGCCAAGGTCGACAATCAGCTCAGCCACGGCAGAACCGACGCCTTGCCCTGCACCGGTGACAATTACATTTTTACCGACCATACTCATCGGGTTCTTCATGACTCTTCTCCTTTTTATTCTTATTCAGTCACATTTCACATAAATTCAAACCCGCTAAACCGGGGTAAAGGTGGGAAGTGGTGGTCCATCTCCTTCTGTCTCGGAGAAGACCATTTTCACTTCCTGTCCCACATGCAAGTCGTCCAGATCACACTCCACAATATTCGTCATCATGGAAATGTCTGTTCCCTCCAAGGTCACATAGGCAATAGCATAGGGCACTGGCACACGGCGCATCACACTGTAGGAATAAATTATTCCCTTACCGGAGGCTTCTTTAAACTCAGTATCATCGCTACCGCAATGAGGACAAATGGTCCGTGGGTAATAATGGGGTGCCTCGCAGGCGTTACAATAGCGAAGGAGAAACTTTCCTGCCTCTATCGCACTCCAATATTCCTGTGTTTCCGGATCAATTGTGGGAGCCGGCATCGTTCTTTTTTCTGCAATCATTTGTCTACTCCCGTTCCAAAATCAATGTACCGCTTCCGTGACGGGTTCCAAGAGATCCCCCTGTTCCGTGGGCAAGGACCAGATCACAATTGGGTACCTGCACAGCCGGATGAGCTTCACCGCGAAGTTGTCTTACAGCCTCAATGACTTTTGTCATGCCGCCGCGATTAGCGGGGTGATTATTACAAAGTCCCCCACCATCGGTGTTGAACGGCAATTTGCCTGTACCGGAAATGAGATTGCCATCGGCCACAAATTTACCGCCCTCCCCTTTCGCACAAAATCCCAGATCCTCCAACTGCATGAGAACGGTGATTGTGAAACTATCGTAAATGGAAGCGTATTTTATGTCGGCGGGCGTCACATCAGCCTCAGCAAAAGCTGTCGGGCCAGACCAGGCTGCACCGGTATAAGTTAGATCCACGCGCCCTCCCATTTGACCTTTAGGGGCTTCTCCAGCACCTTTGATTTTCACAAGGGGTCGGTTCAGTGAGCGGGCAATTTCAGGTGCAACAACAACAAGCGCGCCTCCGCCATCACTGATCACACAGCAATCCAGACGATGCAGTGGATCGGAAATCAACGGGGAATTTACAACATCTTCCACCGTCACGACATCGCGCAGCATGGCCTTGGGATTGTGCTGTGCATGATGGGAGGCCGCGACTTTGATCCAGGCGAGTTGTTCACTTGTCGTCCCAAACTCATGCATATGCCGTGTTGCACACATGGCATACATATTCACCACTGTCGGGGCATATGGAAATTCAAAAGGAACATCGGGAGAGGGGCCATAATTGCGCGGCGCTGTTCCCGTTGCCATACCTTCAGCGCGTGGGCGTCCGGCCAGAGTTATAAGCGCAACTTTGCATTTACCTGATGCAATTGCTTCAGCTGCATGAGCCACATGAATAAGATAAGATGAACCGCCCGTCTCGGTGCTGTCCATATGACGGACTTTCAGTCCCATATAATCAATCAGGGAAAGTGGCCCTAAGCCAGGCGCATCTCCTGCACAAAAATAACCGTCAACATCCTCTTTGGTAAGTCCGGCATCTTCCAAGGCTCCTTTTGCACATTCCGCATGTAATTGAGCGAGGGATTTATCTACGGCCTTTCTCGTCGGATGCTCAAACGCACCGGCGATATAGGCTTTGCCATTAATCGACATGGATCAAGTGTCCCTTTCTATTTGTTTTTTGTTTTAATTGGCGCAAGGGATTCGCGCTTTATTGTTATTAATCGGTATCAAACCATATAGGCAATTACAACGGTTTTGGTGCAGCGCAGTATATTCTAGTTCTTTTTTGCGAGGCCAAAATCGGTCGTGGAAGCGGTGCCACCCTCAGGATTTTTACCGCTTAAAGCCTCATCGACCTTGTCACAGATATCACTCAGCGTGAACGGTTTGGCGACCACATCGTAAATAAGGTCTTCCAGATTATAGGCACGCTGTCGCTCCGCAGCGTAGCCCGTCATTAACAGTATTTTTAAATCTGGAAAATCTTTGGCAACTTTCAGGGACAAAGCGATGCCGTCCATTATGGGCATGACAATATCGGTTAGCAAAAGATCAAACGTCTCTTTGCCTTGCAGAGCATGTAAAGCTTCCGCTCCATCTTTTACGGCTTCAACCTCATGTCCATGATGAGCTAAAGCGCGCTGTACAAATTCCCGAAGCGCAGCTTCGTCTTCCGCAACTAGAATTCGCGCCATTCACGCCTCATGACT
>JAESPT010000222.1 GCA_016765515.1 Sneathiella sp.
CAAGTTACTTGAGGCGCGAGGTCTTGCCCGATCCATGAAGCGAGGCACTACAGGGGAGGTAGTTGAAGCGACAATAAGACAAGTTTTGGAAGATCAGGCGATGTTCGACCAATGTCTTTCAACAGCACAGGAACTAGATCGTGGCGATTGGAAAAATGCTCTGGGCAAAGTGGTCACTCGAGCTGAGGAACTGTTGAGCAACAGGACCCGATCGACGTCATAGATGCCGAACACCTCTCGGAGGCTCAAGGCCGCCGAAAGATTCATTCGGACGCAAATTATTTCAGACTGTATTTCAATACCCATAAAGGAAGTAATGCGGCGACTTCACGACTGCTGCCGTCCAGCTCCACGGCAATTTGTTGGTTTTTTAAATCAATACGAACAATGCGTCCGCTAAATTGGCACATCTCAGATGTTCCCGCAGGGCCAAAAATACCGACAATGGGTCGATCAAGAGCCGCATCGCTCATCAATCCATTGAGGAGGAGGCCATTTAGAGACCAATTCTCAGTTTGAAATTGGTTTTCATTGATCTCTACCTGAAGAACAGGGTTGGACACTCTAAAGGAATCACGTAGTTCAAATCTGTTCGGAATGGATTCAGCGAGTTGTTGGGCGTGTATCACGGGGACCTCCAGACAATAGTTAAATACTTGTCTCGTCATCTTGCAGTCTTCGTGCCAAAAATAGTGTCAGTAGGAAAAAAGTAATAATCTACTTGATTCTCAGGCTTTTCCAGCTGGTAATTCGAGACATTGCCTCCTCAATTTCAAGCGTCGTCATTCGTTGACGCAAGTTACTCTCAAACCGCAACATCCTTCTCCTGACTGTATTGTTTTTTGTATTTTCCAAGGAAAGGAGTAACCATTTCAACGCTTCTATATTATTTTTGGCGACGATTTGCCCTGCTGCCAAAACTTCAGAAAGAGCACGCTGGCTCACAGGATCCCCTGCTTCCGCTTTAGGAAGCCATTTCCCTAAATTTTCTCTTATCGACGTTTTTATTTTTAGCCGTACATGTTTTAGCATTTGATTTGCGGCAGGATAATTTTGCCGAGCGGCAAGTTCATACCATTTGGCAGCGGAAAAAAGATCCAGGGGAACGCCTTGTCCGTTTTCAAAAAGGTATCCCAGATTAAACTGTGCTTCAGGAACCCCGTTTTCGGCTTGACCTAACCATTTTTGATAGGCTGTCGCATAGTCGCCAAAAATGTAAGCTTGCTTGGCTGCGTCGAGTTCAGTTTTGCTCGAAAATGCACATAAAAAAATAATGAGAACGATGTGAAGAGTGAATATTTGATACTTGCGTCGCATTATTTCCTGCCAATTCACGAATGCCTTCAGCAGTTTAATGCATTTAAACTGATTCTACTAGATTCGTAGTTTGTAGGCTTAATGCCCTGTTTGATATCAAAATGCTTACACCAAATACTCCTTATGGGTGCTTAATGTATTTCGTAATACCTCATTTGTAGAAAATGGAGATGTGATTGGTTTCATTGAAAATTAATTCAAAAAATAAAATCTCACTGAAATTTGTAATTAGTCACATGATTTCTATGGGTATTTTATAATTTTCAATCTTTTCTGAATGTCAAAATGAGGAATTGTCAAAAATGACAATTTGTCATTATTGAAAAGACCTGCTAATAATGATGGCAAGCCGGGTAACTGGACAAAAAGATCCAAGCCTGGCTAAAATTCCAAATTATAGGGGAAAGCGGCCCATGCCGGGGTTCCGGACAGCCGATTTTCTCTTTCTGGAATTGCAAGTAAGAACCCATCAAGAAGGTTCCTTTGCATTCAGTCGTTGATTTCTGAACTATTGAGCGTTCCGTCCTGTCCGCTCAGGTTTAGATGAGTCAGGCTAAAATCAGATAATCTTCCAGGCTTATAAAATAGCTGGAATAATAATAATGGAAGCGGGGGCTCCTGATAATGGCTGGCCCTGGAAGATAATTTGATATGCGGGACAGTGTTATAAGCATTATTGCGCTGCTGATATGGATATGTCGCAGGGCAGAACGGTATGCCGAGGCCAAGGTATAAACTAATAATAAGGCCTTTTCAGCTGATACACCCTCATCCTGCGGATGAGGGTGTTATTTTCAAATATTTTTCCGAATGAACTCGCACTTTTGCACATTGAGGTGCGATGGTTCCACCTACCTTTTTGTCGATCTTCTCGAATGGAGACAATGGGGACTGTTATTTCAATCAAGTTTAATTATTATGCAAATTCAATAGTATTCATAAAAATTATAACATGATGAAACTCAGAAACTTTGACCTGAATTTGTTTGTTACTTTTGAAGTGATATATGATTCAGGTAATTTGACGCAAGCTGCACAGATACTGAATGTAACACAGCCGGCAGTAAGCAATTCTCTGGCAAGATTAAGGGATCGGATTGGCGATCCCCTTTTTATCCATGCTGGGAAGCGAATGAACCCGACAGCAACGGCGGATGAGCTGATTGGTCCCGTACGTCATGCGCTTGAGTTGTTGCAGGGAAGCATTGAGCGGGATGTTGAATTTGACCCTGCTCAATCAACAAAAATTATCCGACTAAGTATAGGAGACGTGGGGGAGACAGTTTTGTTGCCCCGATTTGTCGAAAAAATCAGAAAATCGGCGCCTCATATTAAAATTAATGTCTTTCAAGTCGAGCGGAGATCCCTCGCCAAACAATTGGCGGCAAATGAAATAGATTTCGCCGTGGATATTCCTATGCCTGTTGAGGGACAGCTGCGCCAAATTAGCTTGATGTCAGATCATCAGGTTTGTGCCCTTTCTGAAACCCATCCCCTTGCATCAAAATCAGCGATTACCCTTGAAGAGTATCTTTCCAGTGAGCATATTCATGTTTCATCTCGGCGCAAAGGCAGTGGCGTTGCCGATATTGAGCTCAATAAGTTGGGTGTTGTTCGTAACAATGTCGTTCGGCTCCAGCATTATCTCGCCGCATTTGCCCTTCTAGAGCAAACGGAATTACTTTTGACAACACCAGCCTCACTGGCGCGGCCCTATCGGTGCAAAATCTTTGATTTGCCATTTGAGGCGCCAAATCTGGATCTACAGCTTTATTGGCACAAATCTTCAGAGCGTTCCAGCGAGAGCAACTGGATACGGCATAAATTGCTAGAAGCGGCGGCAGATCTCAATTTAAACTGAAAAGAGAGCGTCGAGTGCTTCAATTCTTCCGCTTGCACCATAGACTCTAATATGTTTATTCCAATGCATGACACAAAATGAACTGAATGAAGAGCCCACTCTTTACCTGATTCCAACTCCGATTGGCAATTTGGAAGATGTTTCTTATCGTATTATTCGTACTCTTCAGCAGGTGGATGCACTTGCATGCGAAGATACCAGGCATACACGGAAGATATTTGAACGGTATGAGCTGAAAAGTCCGCCGATCATCTTCGCCTGCCATGCTCATAACGAAGATCGAGCGGTCGGACGTATCCTGTCTTTGCTGCGAGATGGAAAATCAGTGGGGTTGACATCAGATGCAGGCGCTCCTGGTATAAGTGACCCTGGGCAACGCGCTGCAGCTGCCGTTGTTGAAAACGGTTATCGTGTGGAAGCTTTGCCTGGGCCAAGTGCTGTGATTACGGCTTTGACTGTATCCGGGCTTCCAATTCCCGCTTTCAGTTTCCTGGGCTTTCTTCCAAGGCGGCCGGGTCGGCAGCGTAAGGCATTTGCTGCATTTGCCGAGACACCATCTGCAATTGTTTTTTTTGAATCGCCCTTCCGGGTGGCCAAAATACTTGCCATCGCTTTGGAAAGTCTCGGAAATAGGCAAGCTGCAGTCTGTATTGAATTAACAAAAAAGTTTGAGAATATTCACCGCGGATCTTTGGAGGAACTCATAGAGCAATTTACCGATAAGAAAATTAAAGGCGAGGTTACGATTGTTGTCGGACCGCCGAAATCGAGTAAGCGAGGGGACCCTGAGGAAGAGTGAAAGATTAAATTTATTGAA
>JAESPT010000223.1 GCA_016765515.1 Sneathiella sp.
CCTGAATGGTACTTCCTGCCGTTTTATGTGATTTTGCGGGCCGTTCCGGACAAGCTGGGTGGTGTGATGTTAATGTTTGGCGCCATTGCGGTTCTCTTTGCCCTGCCTTGGCTGGACAAAAGCCGGGTCAGATCTGCTAAGTTCCGTCCGATTTACAAACAGTTGTTTTGGATCTTCGTTCTGGATTGTGTTGTTTTGACATATATCGGTGGTAAGCCTGCTGAAGAGCCGTACATTTTGGTCGGTCGTATCGCAACAGTTTACTATTTTGTACATATCCTGATCTTGCTTCCGCTGGTGGGACTGTTTGAAAAACCCAAACCGTTGCCGGCAAGTATCTCAGAATCTGTTCTGGACAAGAAACCTTCTGATAAGGAGGCAGGCAATGCTTAAATTTATCAAGTCCTTGAGTGCAGCCGCTCTCCTGTCAGTAATGACATTTTCCTCGGCGCAGGCCTCAGAAAATGGGATTGTATTCAAAACTGCAGATTGGCAGCATACAGGTCTCTTTGGTACCTATGATCGCGAGGCTGCTCAGCGTGGCCTTCAGGTCTATCGTGAAGTTTGTGCAGGGTGTCACAGTCTGAGACATGTTGCTTTCCGTACTTTGCAAGATCTTGGGTTTACCGAAGATGAAGTCAAAGCGATCGCGGCAGAGTCAACTTTCCCTGATCTTGACAGCGATGGAGAAGTTATTGAACGCGCTGGTAAGCCGTTTGATAAATTTCCTAACCCATTTGCAAATGAGAGGGCCGCTCGGGCCTCTAACGGTGGGGCTTTTCCTCCCGATCTTTCTTTAATGGTAAAGGCACGGCCCGGGTTTGAGAATTATCTCTACTCCCTGATGATCGGCTATGAAGAGACTCCTGAGGGTATCGATTTGGCAGAGGGTATGAGTTACAATGCATACTTCTCCAGTCATCAGATTGCCATGCCTGCGCCTTTGTCAGATGAGGCTGTTGAATACTCAGATGGTACTACAGCTTCTGTTGAGCAGATGGCAAAAGACGTCACAGTCTTTCTTGCCTGGACGGCTGAGCCTAAATTGGAACAGCGTAAGAATATGGGGCTGAAAGTTATTCTGTTCCTTCTTATTCTCGCGGGCTTGTTTTATGCGGTTAAACGTAAAATCTGGGCTGAACTTCACTGATCAACTCAGTCTTGCACTAGAAAAGGCGCTTCAACGGAGCGCCTTTTTTTTGTGGGAAAAATAGTAAGATAGGGAAAAATCAAGCTGACCCGTCAGCTCATTGAGGATATGATTGCATCTTATTGGGGGATAGAGCTTGAAACAGAAAAAACCTGTAATTGGCGTGATCGGCGGTAGCGGCGTTTATGAATTGGATGGCCTCGAGGATGTCCGGTGGGTAAGTATTGAGTCTCCTTTCGGATCGCCTTCAGATGATCTTCTGATGGGGCGATTGGGGGACGTGGAGATGGTCTTCCTGCCGCGGCACAGTCGGGGCCACAAAATCTCTCCGTCCGATATAAACTATCGGGCGAACATCGATGTGATGAAACGTGCCGGCGTTACTGAAATTCTTTCAGTCAGTGCCTGTGGCTCGTTCGACGAACGTCTTGCGCCGGGCACCTTCGTGATTGTGGATCAATTTATAGATCGGACATTTGCCCGAGAAAAAAGCTTCTTCGGAACGGGTCTTGTTGCCCATGTGAGTATGGCGGATCCCGTTTGCAGCAGACTTGGCGATGCCCTGGAAGTGGCTGCCAAAAATGCAGGTATAGAAGCTGTCCGGGGCGGGACCTATCTTGCTATGGAGGGGCCTCAGTTCTCCACGCGGGCTGAATCAGAATTGTACCGCCAGTGGGGATGTCAGGTCATCGGTATGACCAATATGCCTGAAGCCAAACTGGCCCGCGAAGCTGAAATTTGTTATGCGACAGTTGCGATGGTGACGGATTATGATTGCTGGCATCCGGATCATGACGCTGTGGATGTTTCGGCCGTTATAAAAGTCCTTATTGGAAACGCCGATAAGGCACGTAGTCTGATCAAAAAAGTTGCCTTGACCCTTGCTAAACGAAGCGGCGATTGTCCCGTTGGATGTCACACTTCATTGAACAATGCGCTCATCACATCACCAGACGCGCGGGACCCGTCAATGCTCACCAGGTTGGATGCAGTTGCGGGCCGACTTCTTTAATGAAACAGGATAATACATTGGATATCAAATCAGTCATTCGAACGATCCCCAACTACCCTAAAGAGGGTGTGATGTTCCGGGATATCACGACACTTTGGCAAGACGCAGCTGGTCTTCGGACAGCAATCGACCAGTTAGTCTGGCCTTATGCAGGGGTTCGTATTGATAAAGTTGCTGGTATTGAGGCACGCGGTTTTGTTCTGGGCGGTGCGATTGCCCATCAACTCAGTGTGGGATTTGTCCCAATTAGAAAACAGGGAAAGCTCCCCTTCGCGACAATTGGTGAAGAATACGAGCTGGAATACGGCACCGATGTTGTCGAGATTCATAAAGATGCGATCAAAGAAGGTGAGAATATACTAATTGTTGACGACTTGATCGCAACTGGTGGAACCGCAGAGGCAGCGATTAAACTAATCCGGGCGGCAAAAGGGACCATCGTTGGTGCAGCGTTTGTGATTGATTTACCTGACCTTGGCGGACGGAGTCGGATTGAGAAGATGGGTGTTAATGTTCGCACCCTTTGTGAATTCGAAGGCGATTAAATAATAGAGAAGGGTGAAAAATGCCTCATAATATCGTTGGACTTGATCATACACTTGTCGGTGTCTCTGATCTTGAAAAGGCTCGAAATACATATCAAAAACTGGGCTTTACGGTGACACCCCGAGGTTCGCATATCGGGTGGGGAACTGCGAATTACTGCATTATGTTCGAAAAGGACTATGTGGAGCTTCTTGGTATTGTTGATCCCAAACTGGAATCTAATGGCCTGGATAAATTGCTGGAGGAACGCGGTGAGGGCCTTTTGGGAATGGCACTTTCCAGTGATAGTCCGGAAGAAACCAGGACATCACTGGATGAGGCGGGGCTCAATCCTACACCTCTCATTGATTTAAAGAGAAAACTGGAATTACCGGAAGGAGATGTTATTCCGGAATTCAAGCTGATCCGTTTGCCAGTAGAAGGTGTGTCAGAAAGAAATCTCTTTATTTGTCATCATCTGACGCCTGAACTTATTCGGTCGCCGGAATGGGAAATCCATGACAATGGGGTCAAGGCGATAAGTTCCGTTGTTATTCTGGTTGAAGAACCGGCCGTTTTTAAAGAATATTATAGTAAGCTTTGTGGGACCCTCAATGTAACTTTGACAGACGAAACCATGACTGTAAGGGTTGGGCAGTTCAACATGATTTTTGTCTCCGAGCGAGATCTTGATTTATTGTTTCCTGGCTTGGTTATAGAAGGAGATTGGCCAGAATTTCCTTACCTCGTTGCCATGACATTCACTGTTGGGGATGTCGTAAAAACTGAAGCTCATTTTGAGACCGCTGGCGTCAGTATCCAAAAAATATCTGGCGGAACATTAAGAGTGCAACCGAAGGATGCTTGCGGTGTTCTTTTGGAGTTTCGGAAATAACTTCCTCTAGTCTCCCGCAATAAAATGCAAGCTCCGCTCCAGCGCAACTTTGCTGGCATTTGCATCATAACTCGAACGGCGATCACAATTAAAACCGTGACCTGCCTGATAGATGAAGATTTTTGACTCCGGCCGGGCCGTCATAATGGCATCGACATCTGTCATGGGGATAGACGTATCCTGATCGCCAAAATGCATCATTAGGGGTATTTGCGGTTGCTCATCTTTTAGTTTTGCGACGCCGCCGCCATAATAACTAATAGCTTTTGAAAATCCGGAAAGTTTGCAGGCGGCGAGATAGGCAAGTGTTCCGCCCCAGCAATATCCAATGATTGAAATTGTTCCGAGAGATTTGATATGATCCTGGGCAGCAGCGATATCTGCCAGGGCCAGATCTTCGGAACATTTCCCTTTAAGATCTACCCCTTTGGCAACACCATCACTATCGTAATCAAGATCAATCTTGGGCTCTATGCGATCAAAAAGGGCAGGGGCGATCGTTGTGTAGCCATGCTTTGCATATCGGTCACATACATCCTTGATATGGGCATTAATCCCGAATATTTCCTGGATGAGTACAATGCCGCCTTTCAGATCATGTGTTGCTTCTGCAACATAGGCTGAAAGTGAGTGGCCATCATTGGTCTTCAATGTAACCATATTGCCCATTTGCCTACTCCTGTTTTTTTGCTTCCACGATTAGAAGGTTTGCCTCGGTCCCTGTTACCGTAACATTCTTGCCTTTTTCCATATCCGGTCCGGAAACAGACCATTGGGTATCATCGACATGGATCTTGCCACGTCCATTGACAATGGAATCCGTCAGCATAAAGCTTCTCCCCACATATTGAGCGCCCCGTTGATTGAGCATGAAATTATCTTCCACGCCGGGGTTTTTCTTGAGGAATATTCGGGCGACGATAATGCTGATAACAGAGAATACTGCAAATAATCCCCACTGATACTCCCATGTCATGGACGGGATCAACAGGACCATGAAGCCGACAAAAATCGCTGAAATTCCAAGCCATAAAAGAACAAATGTCGGTGCGAAAACTTCCAGAATTACTAAAATTACACCAAAAGTCCACCAAGCCCAATACCCGAGATCGGCAACCCAAGCAATTGCATCATTTAACATCAATTTACTCGCTTGTTGGAACAGATCCTGTTGATCTGCTTACTCGATTAGCACCAGTGCCCTTGTCTCCAAATACTTCCTTCGCAATCGCTCCGATGCCTCCCAGGCTGCCGATGAGCGCGCTGGCTTCCATGGGCATCAACACAACTTTAGAGTTCGGGGCTGAGCCAATTTCCTTCATTGCCTCAACATATTTCTGAGCGACAAAATAGTTGATGGATTGAATATCCCCTTTTGCGATCGCTTCTGACACATCGGCTGTGGCCTTTGCTTCAGCTTCAGCCAGACGCTCTCTCGCTTCCGCATCCCTGAAGGCAGCTTCGCGGCGACCTTCAGCTTCA
>JAESPT010000224.1 GCA_016765515.1 Sneathiella sp.
ACAGTGTGATCTGGTGATTGATCACTCGGTGATGGTCGACAAGTCCGGTTCTGCAGCAGCGTTCAAACAGAATGTTGATCTGGAGATGGAACGGAACGGCGAACGTTATGCGTTTCTGCGTTGGGGCCAGAAAGCCTTCAACAACTTCCGTGTTGTCCCTCCTGGAACAGGGATCTGTCATCAGGTGAACCTGGAATATCTTGCACAGACTGTGTGGACAACCAAAGATCAGAATGGTGTTGAAGTCGCCTATCCTGATACGCTTGTCGGTACAGACAGTCATACAACCATGGTCAACGGCATGGCCGTTCTCGGCTGGGGTGTTGGCGGTATTGAGGCAGAAGCTGTCATGTTAGGACAGCCAATCTCCATGTTGCTTCCAGAAGTAGTCGGCTTAAAGCTGAACGGAAAACTCAAAGAAGGGACAACGGCGACAGATCTCGTTTTGACAATCACTCAGATGCTGCGTGCCCAGGGCGTTGTCGGTAAATTCGTTGAATTCTATGGCCCAGGCCTGGATGAACTCTCTCTTGCAGATCGTGCGACAATTTCCAACATGGCCCCTGAATACGGTGCCACATGTGGTTTCTTCCCGATTGACCAGGAAACCATTAACTTCCTGAACTTCACCGCACGGGACCCTGAACGGGTAAAACTGGTTGAAGCTTACGCAAAGGCTCAGGGTATGTGGCGTGATGCCGACACACCTGATCCGGAATTCACCGTTTCTCTTGAACTGGATGTTGCCTCCGTCGAGCCAAGTCTAGCTGGACCTAAACGTCCGCAAGATCGCGTTTTGCTTTCCAGTGTGACCCGTGACTTCAAGAAAGTTCTTCCCGCTCTTTCCGGCAATGATGATGGTATTGAGAAGAAAGTTCCTGTTGCCGGCACTGATTACAGCATCGGCAGTGGTGATGTCATTATCGCGGCTATTACTTCTTGCACGAATACCTCGAACCCAAGCGTCATGCTTGCGGCCGGCCTGGTTGCACGAAATGCTCACGCAAAAGGCATGAAAGTGAAGCCTTGGGTCAAAACTTCTTTGGCTCCAGGCTCCAAAGTAGTGACGGACTATCTGGTCGAAGCCGGTTTGCAGGATGATCTGGATGCCCTTGGCTTTAACCTTGTTGGATATGGCTGTACAACTTGTATCGGTAATTCGGGTCCAGTTGCGGAACCCATTTCCAATGCCATTGTGGAAGGTGATCTGGTTGCCTGTTCCGTTCTCTCCGGTAACCGCAATTTTGAAGGCCGTGTCAGTCCACAAGCCAAAGCCAACTATCTTGCGTCGCCGCCCTTGGTTGTTGCTTACGCTCTTGCCGGATCTTTAAACATTGATATTACCAAAGACGCGCTCGGTGAAGACAAAGACGGCAATCCAGTATTCTTGAAAGATATCTGGCCGTCCAATCAGGAAGTTCAGGACGTTGTTCGTGACTCCCTGACGCGAGATATGTTTGTGAAACAATATAGTGATGTTTTCGCCGGCGATGCAGCCTGGCAGAGCATTGAGACGGCTGAAGGCCAAACCTATGCATGGGACAACACATCGACCTATGTTCAGCACCCTCCCTATTTTGAAGGCATGCAAAAAGAACCCGGCGCCATAACCGACATTAAGGGAGCTCGAGTTCTTGCTCTCCTCGCCGATTCTATTACGACAGATCATATTTCACCCGCTGGAGCGATTAAAGCGGATAGCCCGGCAGGTGAGTATCTGATCGAAAATAAGGTTCCCGCAAAAGACTTTAATTCGTTCGGTTCTCGTCGTGGTAATCATGAAGTCATGATGCGTGGTACTTTCGCCAACATCCGTCTTCGCAATGAAGTTGCGCCAGGTACGGAAGGTGGCGTCACACGCCATATGCCAAATGGAGCGCAAGCGTGGATCTATGACGCGTCCATGCAGTACCAAAAAGATGGCATTCCACTGGTTATCTTCTCCGGTAAAGAATACGGAACCGGCTCCAGCCGCGACTGGGCGGCAAAGGGTACGCGTCTCCTTGGAGTGAAAGCGGTGGTTGCTGAAAGTTTTGAGCGCATTCACCGGTCCAATCTGGTTGGCATGGGCATATTACCTCTGGAGTTTCCGGACGGTGTGACCCGTAAAACGTTGATACTGGACGGCTCTGAAACGGTTGATATTACAGGCGTCGCTGGCGGCATAACACCGCGCATGAATGTCCCCTGTAAGATCACACGTACCGATGGTTCAACTGTTGAGTTGGAACTTCTTTGCCGGATTGATACGCTTGATGAGGTTGAATATTACCGTCATGAAGGTATTCTTCAGTATGTTCTTCGGAACCTCTCCGCGGCATAAAGTAAACAGAATATAGTTTTGAAAAACGGCGGCAGAAATGCTGCCGTTTTTTTGTTCACTGAAGGGTGAATTGCACGTGAAGGCTGAGCGCTCTATTTTTTGAGAATGACCTATTTCTTCAAATTTCTAATCACTGTTTCTTTCGCAGCCACGCTTACAGGATTGGCTCAGGCGGGAAATGTTCGCCAAGCCGATACTGTCGTTGAGCTTTTCACTTCACAGGGCTGCTCTTCCTGTCCGCCAGCCGATAAAATTATGGGGGAACTTGTTAAAAATCCCGCCATATTGGGTCTGTCCTACGCTGTTACTTACTGGGATTATATTGGCTGGAAAGATATTTTCGGTAGCCCGAAAAATGATGAACGACAAGTCCGCTATCGCGATCGCATGAAGGCACGTTATGTATACACGCCCCAAATGGTTATCGCCGGAGAGGAGCATTTCGTCGGCTCCAATGCCGCTCAACTCAAAAATAAACTGCAACAATTTCAAGGTCACGCAAAAGCAATACCGCTAAAATGGTATTTTGAAGGAAGCACTTTAAAAGTAGAATTACCAGCAAGCCAAGCGAAAGCCGTCATCTGGCAGGTAGACATTGATCATAACAAACCCGTAAAAATTAGACGGGGAGAGAATACTGGAAAAGTGCTCACCTATCATAATGTTGTTCGAGATACTCGAAAAATTGGTACCTGGAATGGTCAGAAGAAAATAATTTCA
>JAESPT010000225.1 GCA_016765515.1 Sneathiella sp.
CCGCCTTAACACCGTTTTGATTAAAATTACCCGCTGTGGCCCAGAAATTACTGGCATTTTGTGGGAACCTTCCAGATGTGCCATTTTCTGAAGCCTGTTCCCTGATGATTTTGCACTAAAATCCCTTGCACTGGACACGGCAGGGCACGAACCAGTTGAACCACGCCTCAGAAATTGCCCTTGAATGCTTATGCGATACTCACTCATCAATTGTTTTGCGGCTTGCTCATTTATGCGACCTGAAAATCGTGACTGCACTTGAATTTCAGTAAGCGCATCCGGATCGGCAACCCATTTAAAGCTGTTGAATATTCTTCTGGCGCGTTCGGGATTGCCACGATTGGCGTCTTCCAGCAACCTTAAAAATTCAAGGGAATTAATTTCTTCATTCCTGTTGGAGAATTCATCCATAACCCTGTTCTGGAAAATTTTCAGAATATCAGCAGCCGTCCATTGAACTGAAAATGGCATTGGATTGGCACGAAAGAATTTGTGAATGTAGGCAATTTCATGTGGCGTAATACTCTCGCCAAACAATAAATGCTGACCACGGGCACTTGGTTCTCTTTCGTTAAAACACGACCTCTGTACTCGCCCACCAATACCTGCATCAAACAAAAACCGGTTTATTCCTTCGGCTATACAGTGCAGTGCTTCAAGAGCAAGCCTGTCATTTGGGTTATCTACTTGCAGTGAATTAATCTCATACGCTATTTGAAGATCAAGATTTGGGTATTCGTTCAGATAAAAATTCCCATATCCAACTTGCACTTTTCTCTGTTCTTGAAGATTCTTTGGATTATTTGGGGCGATACCGGAACTCAACAATTTGAATTTCGTTATTTGAAGTATCCGGTCCCGCGCCATGACGTAACCGTAACCAAAAAACATTTCTTTGTTTGTATTTCCTTCAATTAATGGGACACCGTATTGATCTCGACTAATCGTTATCTCTGCATTTGCATCCGCTGTGAACGCACTGATGCACCCAATTACGGCACTCAGTAAAAGTCCCGCTTTCCAAGCTGCTTTCATTGCTCACATCTCCTTTACGGTAATTGAAAATCACATGCCTGAAAGACCCCCTGGAGAGGAATACTGTGAAAAAATATATCTTTGATCAGACAAGGAAAAGGGGCCGAATACGATTGTATCGACCCCTGTTGTTCTAGGTTAATCTTGATATTATGCGGCTCTAATCGGCTGTTGCCTCAATAGACGGTACAGCGTAATCATCTCTTGCAATTGTAAGCTCAGCATTAACAAAAGATGGGGTCATGATAACCAGAGTAGCCAACACAAATAATGGAAGACCATAATTCTGCATCGATTTTAGCAGGAACGTCTCCAATCAGCTTCGAAACTGTCTAGCTTCTATGACTAACTGGAAAAGTGTCCTGCGATTAATACCTGATGGCCAGCGAAATGATTCTCCATTATGTATTCAGTGTCACTCACACTAAATTATCTAGAAATTCTTAGCTGATATAATAGATTTATCCGTTTATTTCCGACTACGCCACTCGTATTTCCTCCAAGAAAACCTCGATGTCTTCTTTCAAGTTGTTTGCCAAGTGATCAAGGGATTCCGATGCGGAAAGAACGCTTGATGCAGCACTCCCGGTTTCATTGGCCTTATCAGAAACCTCGACGATTTTTGTTGAAACTTCATCGGTGCCGCGGGAGGCTTCCTGAACACTTCTTGAAATTTCATCTGTGGCGGCATTTTGCTCATTAACAGCAGATGATATACTGACGGTTGCTTCCCTTATGGTGCGAATAACACTTTCTATGTTACCGATAGCGGAAACAGCACCGTCCGTTGCAATTTGCATTCCGCTGATTTGCGCTGATATTTCGTCCGTTGCTTTGGCTGTTTGTGTTGCTAAGTTTTTCACCTCAGATGCCACAACAGCAAAACCTTTACCGGCTTCGCCTGCACGGGCAGCCTCGATTGTTGCATTCAGTGCCAATAGATTGGTTTGACCAGCAATGTCACTAATCATATCAACCACTTCACTGATTTTCTTTGCCGCGCTAGCCAATTCAGCGACAGACTGAGTTGTACTTTCAGCCTCTTGTACCGCCTCTTGAGAGACGTTCGACGCTTGGTCAACCTGACGATTTATTTCGCCAATAGAAGAGGAGAGTTCCTCGGCCGCGGATGCGACGGTTTGCACATTGGCAGAGGCTTGCTGAGACGATGCTGCCACTGCAGAAGATAGAGCTTGAGAACCATCTGCCGTTTTCACAAGACCATTTGCAGTCGCCTGCAATTCAGTTGCAGATCCTGTGAGTTTCCCCAGGAGTGCTGATATTTTACCTTCAAAGGACTTAATTATAGTGGCAATTTTCGTTGCACGGGCTTCGTTCCGTTCAGCGGCATTCCGCTCACGATCCCGCTCTTCATCAAGTCTGGCCGCTTGTCGTTCACCTCTTTGACGTTCACTCTCCGCCTCACGTTCAGCAGCCTCCTTTGCTTCCTGTTGCAACTGCAATTGCTCAATTGCTCCCTCTCTAAAGATCTGGAGAGCCTTTGCCATATCACCGATTTCATCGGCACGGTCCTGCATTGGAATCTCAATTGAATGATCCCCGCCAGCCAATTTTTTCATGGCAGATGTTATTGAAACAAGTGCTTTGGTTATTCCTCTAGCAAAAAAGGTCCCGATCATACCGACAACCAAAAGAAGTAAACCGCCGACAAGAGCCATACTGTTTCTCATAACAAGGATGGGTTCTTCATATTCGGCTTCATCAATTTCAGCCAGAATTGCCCAATGTGTTCCCATAAATTCAATGGGACTGTAAACAGATTTTACGGAAATACCTCGATAATCCGCCGTCACCATCGACCCTGAATTTCCAGCAATAGCCTCTTTGGCTGACGCTGTTTCCACCTTCCTACTAAGAATGGTGGTTTCCTCTGAAAAGCGGGAGTCACTTCGCATCAGGAAATCGTCGCCAATAATGTAACTTTCACCGCTCTCTCCAAGCCCGGTGGAATCCTGCATAAGAGCATTCATACGGCTTATCGACATCTGAAATGCCAGCACGCCAATTGCTTTGCCATTGTCAAAAACTGGCGCCCCGATAAAACTGGCGGGAGCGTCATAACTGGGAGCATAGGGTTTAAAATCGATAAAGGCCTGGTGCTCAGGGATCAAATTTGCTTTCGCCGCCCTGAAGATCTCTCCAAGGCCACTGTCTTTCCATTGGCCTCGGTTCAAATTTGTCGCGTAGTCCAGTTCTTTGAACACGCTATAGATCAAATTACCATCCATATCGAATAGAAAAATATCGTAATATTCTCGTGTGTTGAGGGCTTTTCGAAACCACGGATGATACTTTTTGTGCACATCACTGTAGCGTGTTCCATCCTCCGCATAATCCAGCTTTTCTTTCTCC
>JAESPT010000226.1 GCA_016765515.1 Sneathiella sp.
CGGCGCAAGCCAGGAAAGATCAAAGCTGAGAGCCTGTGCAACAAGTGTTGTCCCGACATCCGCGCCAAGCATAACCGCAATACCTGCTGACGCAGCGACAAGGCCACGCCCGGCAAAGGATGCAGTGAGCAAAGCCGTTGCCGTGCTGCTTTGCAGTAGCATGGTGACCCCAAGGCCGCCCAAAAATGACTTTACCCTATTCTGTAAACTGTAATTGAGGATTTTCCCAAGTTCTCGCCCAAACGCACGAGTAACACCGGTATTGACCATTCTCAGGCCCCAAAGCAGCAGAGAAACGCCACCAAGTAAACTTATCAGTACAGATGTTGCGTCCAATTTCTTCCTATCTCACTCCATCAGGGGGCGCAAAATTCTTGACGCCCATTACTTCACAACTTTCCTTCACAGCTTGAACAACACCTTTCATCACATGGTGATCGAGCAAACCAATACAACCAATTCGGAAGCTGTCTGCTTCTGTCAACTTGCCGGGGTAAATAATAAATCCACGGGATTTGATCTCATCGTAAAAACGACCAAATTCAAAACTGGAATCATTCGGGCTGAAGAAGGTTGTGATAATAGGGGATAACCACTTATTTTCCAAGAGTGTTTCAAAACCCAGTTCGCGCATTCCAGCAACCATGACATCCCGGTTCCTAGTATAGCGTGCAAGACGGCCCTGAACGCCGCCTTCTTTTTCATGCAGACGCAATGCTTCCAGAAAAGCGACAACCGTATGGGTCGGTGGTGTAAAGCGCCACTGACCGGTTTTGTTCATGGTCACCCATTGATCATGGATATCAAGGCTCAAGGAATGGCTGTTCCCTTTTGCCGCCTCCAGCGCATCTTTTTTGGCAACAATAAAGCCAAATCCCGGAACACCTTCAATACATTTGTTGGCAGAGGACACCATGGCCTCAAAAGGGATGTCAGAAACATTCAGCGGAAGAGCCCCGAAAGCGCTCATGCTATCGACAATCAGCTTTCGACTGTGGCGCATAACAACATCAGCAATACCCTGCAATGGATTGAGAATACCGGAACTGGTTTCGCAATGAACAACAACCACATGGGTCACATCCTTGTGCGCGTTCAACAGGGCGTCAACTTCTTCGGGCATGGGAGGGAGATAATCCCCTTTATCCAAAACCATATAATCCCGCCCAATATAGTCAAGTATCTTTGCAGACCTTTGACCGTAAGCGCCGTTCATCAGAATAAGTGCTTTTCCATCTTTGGGTATGAAGGAGGCAAGCGCAGCTTCCACGGAAAAAGTGCCGCTTCCCTGCATGGGAACGCAATCATAGTCCTTTTCCCCGCCGCACATGGCAATAAGGCGGGTTCTGATCTCTGCGGTAACAGCTTTGAAATCATCGTCCCAGGAGCCCCAATCCTTAAGCATTGCGGCTTTAGTGGAGACCGCTGTCGTCAAAGGTCCAGGGGTCAGCAGGTAAGGTTCCTCGCCAACGGGGTATGCACCTTGGGAAGTTTGTACTTCATTTAACGAAATGGCGTGCCGGGTCAAATCCCTTCTCCTTCAATGGGGGATAATGCGCTTTGTGCCCTATATGGCGCGCACCACATCGATAAGTCAAATTGCTATATATAATCCAATATATCAGCAAAAATTATAGCTTAATGCCCTTTTCTAGACGACACATCCTTTATGGCCGACTCCAGAATATCCAATGCAAAATCCATCTGTTCCCGGGTCGTGATCAGCGGTGGAGTCAACGTCAGCACATTCCCCATTGTTGTTTTGAAACTGAGACCGGCATCAAAGGCACGGTAGAGAATTTCTTCCGCCGCATCATTTGCGCCTTTTTTACTCACCCGATCTTCAACGAGATCGATCCCCAAAAGAAAACCACGTCCCCGCACATCGCCAATCAATTCATATCTGGACTTCATGTCGCGCATGCGTTCTAACGCGTAAGCCCCAACCTTTTCAGCATTCTCAACCAGCCCTTCATCTTCGATGATGTTGATGGTTGTCAGGGCTGCTCGGGTGGTGATAGGATTTTTCTCGTGGGTGTAGTGGCCGATGGCATAGTCTCCCAGAACATCCAGATCAGGATGGCACAGCGTTGCAGCAATGGGCAGAATACCGCCGCCCAATGCTTTGCCCATCACCAGAATGTCTGGCGTCACATCATCATGTTCACAGGCAAACATCCGTCCAGTTTTGCCGAGACCTGTCGGAATTTCATCAAAAATCAACAGTGCACCAGCATCATTGCAGGCTTGGCGAATGGCTTTCCAAAAACCTTTAGGCGGATTATAGGGAACCGCTCTTGCCGGTTCGGCAATCACCGCGGCAACATTTCCCTCTTTTTCCGACACATACCGCACCATATTGGCGCAGGTTGTCTTACACAGATTAAGATTAGGCTGGCCCGCCGCATCCACTTCATAGCCATACGGGCACCGATAACAGGCAAATGGGGCCACATGCTCCGTTCCGGAAAGCAGTGGTCCGATCGCCTGTCCGCGAAAGAGCTGCTCTCCGCCAATGCTGGAAGCACCAAATCCAGCTCCATGAAACGCATCCCAGAAGGACACCGTCTTAAAGCGGCCTGTTTTTGCCCGGGCTACTTTCAAGGCCATCTCAATCGCATCAGAACCGCCTGTAGCAAACAGAACCTTGCTCAGATCTCCCGGAGATATTTCCTTCAATTTCTCAGCCAACTCTACCGCAGGCTCACAGGTAAAACGGCGCGGCGCAAAAGGAAGTTCTTCCATTTGCCGGGTGATCGCCTCTTTCAATCGTGGATGGCCATATCCGATATGATGTACATTGTTGCCATGAAAATCGAGATATTTACGCCCCTGACCATCAAAGATATAAGCCCCCTTGGCTCCTTTTATCGTGTTCAGGCAGGGGGTTGATACGGATTGGTGCAGGAATGCTTTTGCATCCCGGGCCAATAAATCAGCAGAGTGGGAATTGATATTCTCCGCGGCCCAGGCTTTGCGCCGTGCTGAGAAATTCACATCCCCTTCTGACTGATGCGGACGCGCAGAAGCCGCTGCCGCTGTATCAACAGACCGGTTTGCCACTAGCGCGTCCTCCAGGCCTGTGTTCTGCGGGCAAGGCCTCTGGTCAACAAGGCATGGAAAATACGAACAACCGCAGACGTCGTAACAATAACCATACACATAGCGGCAGCCGGGGCGACATCCCCTGCATCACTCATATTCAGGGCGGCAACCGACGCCAGAGTTGTGTCACTTGAATACAGGAATATCACAGCCGAAACCGTCGTCATGGCGTTGACGAACAAGTAGATGGAGATATCCAATATTGATGGCAAACACACCGGAATTGTTACTTTTATAAAAGTCCGGAAAAAAGGAACTTTCAGGGAATCTGAAACCGTCTCAAATTCAGGGTCCATTTGCTTCAGAGCTGTCAGGGATGTCAGATGGCTCACTGTATAAAAATGGGCAATGGTCACAATCACCAGAATAGGCATTGTTCCGTATATGATACCTAACGGATTATCCGGGTGATTAAAGAAGAAGATGTATGCCAGGCCGAGAACCATTCCCGGAACTGCCATGGGGATCATGCACAAGAACTGGATGAGCCCTCGCATGATTTTAAATCCCTTGGATTTCTCCACCATGTAAGCGCCAGTGAAAATAATGACAGTTCCTATGACCGCTGTATAAGCTGCCATGCGCAAGGAATTATAAAAAGAGCTCCAGCCACCGCCATCCATTACATCAAAATCATAGTTGACCAATGAAAGTTCCAGATTATACGGCCAAAACGTTACGAATGAGGCATATCCCGCCATTCCGATAATGCCGATAATCATAATACTGATCAGGCAGCAATATGTAAAAAAGACTTTGTTGAATATGGCATGCGGTTTCGGCTCATACGGTACTGCTCGCGCACTCAACATGGCGACCTGTTTACGCTGGACAATCCGATCAACGACAAAGGCGAGAATAGCCGGGATGAGCAGCACGACACTAACCACCGCGCCCATTTCAAAATTCTGTTGCCCGATGACTTGTTTATAAATATCCGTCGCCAGAACATTATACTGACCGCCAATAACCTTCGGAATACCAAA
>JAESPT010000227.1 GCA_016765515.1 Sneathiella sp.
AGACGGGCAAATGATGCGAAATTAGACCCGCAAGATTTCCTTGATCGGCATGATGCCTATCGGTTTTTTGACGAACTGAATGATCTGCTTATAACCGGGCCGACACGCACAAATGTAAATGATTTTCGAGCAATTTTGATCATGCCGGAAAACTAGGGTCCTGACCCAAATCAGCGACCCATCATCATGACAAGCAGAGCCCGCGCGGTTTTATCTGTGTTATTGGTGATCGAGTGGGGTTTGTCGGCTCTGTACCGAGCTGTCTCCCCATGTTTGACCGTGCCGATTTCATCTCCTGTTATCAGTTCCACCTCGCCTTCCAGCACAGTCAGGTGTTCATTGGTGCGAGGCGCATGCGGATCAGACTTTAAAACACCGCCGGGTTTTAAGTTCAGCTCATACCATTCGATCTCATTCACCAGATCAGAGGGGCCCAGAATAGTCAGACTGTATTGACCCTCTGGATCATGAAGGACAGGAATCGACGATCCACCAGCAATGCTGAGGCTATGCGCTCCTTCTTCCCCGCGGATCAGATCATCCATGGTTTGATCCAGTGCTTCGGCTAACCGCCAAACGATGGCCAGGGTGGGATTAGTCTCATTCCGCTCTATTTGAGAGAGCATGGACTTTGACACGCCGCAAAGGGTTGCTAGCTGATCCAGCGTTAATTGTTTTTGCTTGCGAAGACGATTGATAGTTTTGCCGACAGTGGGCGAAGTAAAAGGTTGTTGAGTCATGATTTCCTGTTGACAGGATAAAAATCCAATATATTGTACAATTGATAATCCAGTATAACGGATTTTATTCCAATTACTAGCAAATAGGTTCAACATGTTTACGATAACCAAAGCCAAACCGGAACGCGGTATCTGGTCCAGTGACCAGCCATCTCTACCAGCCCCTGGTCGTGGTATGGTTATGGTGGATGTTATTGCCGCTGGAATCTGCGGAACCGACTATCACATCTATACTTGGGACGCTTGGTCCGCGGGACGAATACCGACGCCCATGACAATCGGCCATGAATTTGTCGGCCGGATCAGTGCCATCGGTGAGGATGTTACGGGTTTTGAGATCGGTGAGAGGGTGTCGGCGGAATGCCATATTGCCTGCGGAAAATGTGCGTTATGCCGGACGGGAAATGCTCATATCTGCGAGAAAACTGAGATAATCGGTGTTGATAGGCCCGGTGCATTTGCCGAGCAAGTAGAAATACCGGCAACCAATCTTTGGAAAGTTCCGGATGCAATTCCAAACAAGCATGCCGCTGTTTTCGATCCCGTTGGCAATGCCATGCATATGGTGTCCACAGCCAAAGTGACGGCAAGAGATGTCCTGATTGTCGGCGGCGGACCCATTGGGCTGTTTGCGGCGGCCATTGCCAAGGCTCATGGGGCTCGGACTGTTGTGTTGCAGGAACCAAATCAGGCACGCGGCGCCATCGCTCACAGCCTGGAGTTGGATCTCGTCGTTAACCCGCGCGATGAAAATTGCAGATCCGATATCCTGGATATAACGGAAGGGCGCGGACCTGATGTGGTGTTGGAGGTGAGCGGTAATGGAGCGGCTTTAAATGCTGCATTGGATATTGCCGCGCCTGGCGCAATCGTTGCGTTGCTGGGTATTCCCGGCGGTCCAGTGGAACTGGATTTGGGCGGAAAAGTTGTGATGAAGGGCATTAGTCTCATTGGTATTACTGGGCGCAGAATGTTTGAAACATGGTTTCAGGTGGAGGCTTTCATGCTGAAAAACCCGGATCTGATTGAAAAAGTTGTGACCCATGTCTTGCCCGCAAAAGATTTTGAATATGGATTTAAACTGATGGATGACGGTGCCTGCGGCAAAGTTGTTCTTGATTTTCAGACAAGCCAATTGAAAGAAGCAGTATGAGCAAGAAATTGATTACACGGTTGGGAAATGCACTGGCTGAAGCAGAGGCCGCAGGAACGTACAAGCATCTTAAATATATTCAAGGTCCCATTGGTCCAAAAATCCAGTTGGAAGGATCGGGAGAAGTGACTCTACTTTCTTCCAACGATTATTTAGGGCTAGCGAATAATACAGAAGTTGTTGAAGCGGCCCGGGACGCTTTGTCTCGTTATGGTGCGAGCACGGCATCTGTCCGCCTCATTTGCGGAACACAGGATGTACACAAGGCGATAGAAACGGCTTTGGCAGACTTCCATGGTACAGAAGCTGCTCTCACTTATTCTTCTTGTTGGTCAGCTAATACAGGCCTTTTCGCAGTCATAAGTTCTCCCGGAGATGTCATTCTGTCAGATGAGCTAAATCACGCAAGTTTGATCGATGGCATTCGTGCAACTGCAAAAGGTGTTATTCGAGAGGTCTACAAACATAGTGATCTTGTCGATCTGGAAGTAAAACTGAAAAAACATAAAGATGCACCGGCACGCCTTATCGTGACCGATGGTGTTTTTTCCATGGAAGGTGATATTGCGCTTTTGGATCAGATTGCAGATCTGGCTCAAAAATATGACGCGCTTATTGTTCTGGACGATTCCCATGGTCTCGGTGTTCTGGGCAAGACCGGTAAGGGGACTGCGGAACATTTTGGGGTCCTGGAAAAAATCGATATCTTTACCGGAACGCTCGGCAAAGCCCTTGGGGCGGGTACGGGGGGATTTGTTGCGGGACCAAAAGCTGTAACAGAAATGTTGGTGCAAAAATCCCGCCCACATCTCTTTTCAAATGCTTTGCCTGCAAGCGTCGCTGCTGCTGGCTGTAAGTCGCTGGAATTGCTTGAAAACAATCCAGAGCGGGTCTCTGATCTGCAGAAAAAAGCGACTTGGTTTCGCAGTCGTTTGAAAGAGCTCGGCTTAAATCCACTGGAGGGGGACAGTGCGGTTGTCCCGGTGATCGTTGGTCAAACAGCAACCGCGATCAGGCTTGCCGAAGCAATGCTACGGGAAGGTGTGTTCGTTACAGGGTTCGGGTTTCCAGTGGTTCCGGAAGGAGAAGCACGACTACGTTTTCAAATTTCCGCTTCTCATGAAACCGAACAATTGGAAGAAGCCGCACAGTTATTGTCTC
>JAESPT010000228.1 GCA_016765515.1 Sneathiella sp.
CTTCTTGTTCAATCGGATTTTGAGTTGCAAGGACATGAAAGGGGGCTGGCAAATTATGTCGTTCGCCGGCAATTGTAACAAACCGCTCTTGCATTGCCTGCAACAGGGCTGATTGAGTGCGCGGGCTCGCCCGGTTTATTTCGTCGGCCATAAGAAGCTGACAGAATATAGGGCCTTTCAAAAATCGAAAATGCCTTTTCCCGTCCTCGCTTGATTCAAGAATCTCAGCGCCGAGGATGTCTGCCGGCATGAGATCTGGCGTGAATTGAACGCGTTTGTCATCCAGGCCAAGAACGATCCCTAATGTCTCAACAAGTTTAGTTTTGGCAAGTCCCGGAACACCAATCAACAGAGCATGTCCGCCCGCGAGCAAGGTGATCAAGGTCAATTCAATGACAGCTTCCTGTCCAAAAATCTGCAGTCCGATCGCGGCTCGAAGATTGTGTAATTTCTCGGAAAGTGTATCAACTTGTTCAAGAATTTTGTCTTCTGTGGTAGTTGTATTCACCATGGCGATAACAATGTTCCTTTTGCAAAACAGGCAACCTCTAGTAAATATAACAATAAAATTGATGAGGATAAGGCTAAATTATGAATAGCACCGGGTCCGGAGATGGACTTAACGCAATTATTAAGCAGATCAAGGACAAGAAGCATCCCCCTGTACATCTTTGGAATCCTGAATTTTGCGGCGACCTGGATATGCGAATAGCGCGAGATGGCACCTGGTATTATCTAGGGTCGCCCATTGGTCGAAAGCCGCTTGTATCCCTTTTTTCCAGCGTTATCAGGCTGGATGATGATGACAAATATTATCTTGTAACCCCGGTGGAAAAGATCGGAATTGTTGTTGATGATGCTCCCTTTGTCGCGGTGGAAATGTTTCGAAAGGGATCTGGAAAAAATCAGATAATCAGCTTTCGCACACATGTTGACGATTTCGTGATTGTGAATAAAGAACACCCTATTCGGATGGATTTTGATAAAAATACGGGTGAGCCCTCTCCTTATGTAACTGTCCGCGCGAACCTTGAAGCCTTAATTGCCCGGTCTGTTTTTTACGATATGGTGGAAATGGCTGAAGAAGTGGAGTTAGATGGCGTCAAATATTTCGGTATTTGGAGTAGTGGTCAGTTTTTTGACTTTGGTTCTGTTGATGAGATTTTTGACGAGTAAATGAAACGTGATACGAGAAAAATATAGATCCATACTGGACCCAGTCCCTTCTAGTCCGTCAGAAATACTGGATGAGAGGGGTGCCTTCCGGGGAGATCACGATCTCAACTCTGCCAGTTTTCCGCGAAAAGACGGCGTTTATAAGCCTGCCGCCGTGCTTGTTCCCATTGTCATGCGAGATGAAACTCCTATGGTTATATTTACCAAGCGGGCAAGCCATTTGAACAATCATGCTGGACAGATTTGTTTTCCGGGCGGCCGGGCGGAGGATGAGGATGCATCGGCTGTTGAAACGGCGTTGCGCGAAAGCGAAGAAGAGATTGGACTGGACCCCAGTTTTGTTGACATTGTTGGTTCATTGAGTACGTACCTAACGGTTACAAATTACTCGGTTACGCCGGTGGTCGGTTTTCTTGCCCCCGGTTTTGAATTAACGCCAGAGGTCAGTGAAGTTGCCGAGATTTTTGAAGTGCCACTCGACTTTTTGATGGATAGTAAAAACCACAAAAAACATAGCGGCTTTCACAATGGTGTTGAAAGGTTCTGGTATGCGATGCCGTATCAGGATTACTATATTTGGGGCGCGACGGCTGGAATGCTGAAAGATTTGTCGGACAGGATACATCAATAATGCTTAGAGGATTTCTCTTCCATCTTATTCCATTGCTTATTCCCTTCGTGGTATATGGCCTTTACCTGTATTTTTCCCGCCGTGCGGGCGGCGAGAAAACATGGCAAGGAAAATCCATAGCGATTTCCACGCTCATTGGACTGATTTTTATGGCTATAAGCCTTATGGCGCTGGGCGTAATAAGGGATGATCTTGTCGACGGCACGTATATTCCTCCGCGATTTGAGGATGGGAAAATAATACCGCCTCAAATTATTCCGTTTGAAAAGGACTGATCTGTGCATGTCAGCCACCTCTGAGCTGTGTGATCTCGTTCAAACACCACCTCCCTGGATCTCCTATCCTGAAACACGCCGCTTGTTTTCTGAAGTTGAAAAAGCAGATGGCAAATGTCGTTTTGTCGGAGGATGTGTTCGCGACGCTTTACTGGGGAACACCAGTGATGACTTGGATATTTGTACCGATTTGTTACCGGAGAAGATTTTAGAAACTCTGGAGCCCGCTGGAATAAAGGTTGTTCCAACCGGCATAAAGCACGGAACAGTCACTGCTTTTATGGGGAAACGAAAATTTGAAATTACAACCTTGCGGACCGATACCAAAACCTATGGTCGTCACGCAGATGTTTCCTATACAAAGAACTGGGAAACAGATGCGGCAAGGCGCGATTTTACGATAAATGCTCTTTCAATGGATCTATCTGGCGAGCTTTATGATTTCTTTTCGGGAGTAGAGGATCTTGCCGCAGGTCGCGTACGGTTCATTGGAGAGGCTGATGACCGCATTGAGGAAGATCGATTGCGGGTTCTTCGTTTTTTCAGGTTTTTTTCCCGGTATGGGAAAGGCGACCCGGATAAAGACGCACTGGCAGCCTGTGAAAAAGCGGCGAGCACGCTGGACATACTTTCTGCAGAACGTGTTTCAAAGGAACTTTTTCTCCTTCTTGAACATCCTGCGCCACTTAAGTCACTGAATTTAATGAAAAATACGGGTATTTTGTCGGCCTTGTTTAATCAGAAAATTACACTGGATCTTGTGACCAACATGCTTGCTCTGCCGGTTCAAACGATGCCGATAAATCGTCTGGGGGCGTTGCTTCAAGGAAAAATAGATTGGGCCGTTGATTTTGCCCAGGATCTACGCCTGTCCGCCAAAGCCAAGGAGCGGTTGGTTTCTATGTGTGAAGAAATATTTTCCTCAGAACTTTCCAAACATGAGCAGAAAGAACGCTTATATCGACATGGAAAGCAAATGTTTGAGGATCAGGTTTTGATGAGCTGGGCTGGAGATCCTGCTCGCTTAAATTATCAAAAATATCTGGAGCTCGCCGATCGTTGGGCAATTCCCCAATTCCCTGTCTTGGGGAGAGATCTTTTAGATCTTGGAATGAAGCCTGGACCTGATCTTGGTTTACAGCTGAAGAAATTGGAAACGCAATGGATAGGCAGCGGTTTTTCTCTAAACAAAACTCAGTTGCTGGCTTGTTTTAATTAGTCGACGCCCAGTATCCAGCCTTCTTCAGTAAGGCAGTTAATTCGCTCCCCTGGGGTTACGGATTGTGGTGCTGAAAATAATTCCTGGATAGTTCCGTTCTTATTCTTCTGAGAGAGCCAGTTGAGGCATGCCGTTACTTGACGGGCATCTTTAATTGGATGGTCAATAGTTTCAAATTCATTCAGGCTTGGCCACACTTCAGCAAGCACAATTCCCTGAAGGTTGCGATCCCAACCCGTATCAAATGGCCAGAACTGGACTTTTTTGTTCAAATCTTGCCGTTTGCTAAATTTGAAGAGGCGCGCCAGACCCGTAAGGCTTTGGCTTCCAACAGACCCTTGGCCGAGAAGCTGCCATACATTCATGATTCTTTTGCCCTTCAATTTCAAAAGTTGCTCACTCAGACGCCATTCCTGAAAGTCTGTGTGATTGAAAGGGGGCTTGTGCCAGGAAAGGTTCGTAAATTTCTGTAATTTGGGGTGTCCCCAAAATGGTCCCGGATTAGTTGATATCTGTGTGTTGAGTTGGCTGGCTGCTTCAAATCTATTGTTGGAATCATTTTCGGTGTC
>JAESPT010000229.1 GCA_016765515.1 Sneathiella sp.
CCATGTGGTCGGGCCCGCGCAACATATCGACAGCATTGATGCGTTCCTTTGGCAATAGAGCGGATTGTCAGCCTGTGGACGAGCCGTTTTATGCCTACTATCTCAGTGAGACCGGACTCTCTCATCCCATGCGCAACGAAGTGATTGCCAGCCAGTCACAGAACTGGCAGCACGTGATGACAACTATAAACGCACCTCTTCAAGGGCGTAATTCCCTTCTCTATGTGAAGCACATGACCCAGCATATGTTACCGGAGATCGATTTATCTCAATTGCTGGATCACAAACATTGCTTTCTAATTCGTGAGCCACGTCTGGTGATCGCCTCATTTTCCGAAAAATTTGAAAATATTACGGCGGATGCAACTGGATTTCGACAACAGCTCGATCTTTTCAATTATTTCATTGAACAGGGTCTTTCTGTTTCGGTGGTTGAAGGCGAGGATATTCAGAAATCACCGGAAACACTGCTAACAAAACTTTGTGAAAGCTGTGACATATCATTTGATAGAAAAATGTTGTCCTGGCCCCCAGGAAAACGGCCAGAAGATGGTGTCTGGGGTGCCCATTGGTATAATGCGGTGGAAACCTCCACTGGTTTTGCGCCTTATGTTGAAAAGGAAGTTCAGCTGACTCGAAATCAGGAAAAACTGGCGAAAGAACTGGAACCCTATTATTTAGAAATGAAAACCCACAAGATTACCCTGTCGTAATTTTCAAGTTACCTGGCTACCGTTTCTTGCAATTGCCTCATCCAGGCCTGTACTCTCTTTCGGTTTACGCCAAAATCCCTATATCCATAATGTGACCGACTATAAATTGCCAAGGTCGATTTGCTTTCGCTAACTTCCATAAACCGAACCGTTATCGTATCTGGAAAACCAATAACTTTGGAATATTGGACAAAATCCATTTGGCGATTTCCCTCAACCTGGACTTCCGATAATTTTTCTGTATTCAGCATGGACTTCGCGACCGTTTCAAAGAATGTCGCCAAGTCACGCGCATTCACATCAAACACCGGTGACTCAACAGCTGGCGAAATAGGACACAATTCCTTAGGTGCCATCAGGTAAGTATTTGGCTTTCGGGACTTCTGTAGATTTTCAAAATCAATCAATGGCCGCCTGACATTTTTCAATATTTTTCTAAGCATCACCTAAATCCAACCTTCTTTTAAAAGCGACTTACCTTCCCCTTCTTGACACAACCGGTCCCGACACGGCAACAATAAATAAAAAGGAATCTAAATGCTCAAACGGGAAGACTTTACGCCTCAGAGAATTGACGAGATTATTGCAGAGGCGCGGCGACATGGTCCTTATGATGCAATGACCCATGAAGAGCGAGAGGAAAGCCGCCAACACTTTCTTTCTGCCCATGGCGAGGATGGATTATGGGTATTCGGATACGGGTCCCTGCTATGGAATCCTGCCTTTCATTTTGAAAAATCCGAACCTGCCAAATTATACGGATATCATAGAAAATTCTGCCTTAGACTTTCGATTGGTCGAGGGAGTCCAGAAAATCCAGATCTCATGCTAGCATTGGATAGCGGTGGTTCCTGCAATGGTCGCGCTTTTTATGTAGCAAAGAAAGACGTTGAGAGTGAAACAAAAATACTATGGATGCGGGAAATGTTATCCGGTGCCTATAAAGCGAACTGGTGCAAAATAAAAACTCAAAGCGGCATGAAGCAAGGCCTCACCTTTGTTATTAACCGTCAACATCGTCGCTACATTAAAGGTTTAGAGTTAGACAAAACCATCGAACTCTTAGGGACAGGCATTGGATACTTGGGAAGTTGCCGAGAATATTTGGAAAATACGATCGATCATTTAGACGAAATAAACGTCAAAGACCAATATTTGCATTTTCTACGAGATCAGGTTCAAATGAAATTTCCCATTTCCCAAAAAAAATGACCCGACACGAGGGGTATGTGCCGGGATCATAATAATAGCTGGTATTAGTCAAACCAAAACCAGTGGGGTACTTGATACTAGGGTACTTGATACTAGGGTACTTGATACTAGGGTACTTGATACTAGGGTACTTGATACTAACTTCACGCCACTAAAAGTACTAGATACTGGAGTACACGGTACTAATAGAAACTGGATATCGGGGGGGATATCCTATTGTTCAGTACTACAACCGAACAATTGGACAGAGTATCGTTAGAAAACATGAAAACATCAAGTAAAAACAAAAAACACCCCAAATAATGAAAACAAATATTCATGCAATACAATAGACATATTTCAAAGTTTTCTATTCATTACTTTCCGTTATATATTTAGTATATTTGCTACTTATGTGTTACGAACCTAATCGATGCTGAGATATTTTTGTTACATACAAAACGAATCAAATAGTGAGGAAAATGGTATAATCATTATTCCTTACTTTACTCTCAATATTTTCTCAGTATGTGACCTATAAAAATTTCCTGCCGAATAAAATTGCTGATTTTCCGGCGCCATTCAAACTGAAATCTGGCGGGAGACAAAAGTTCGCATGAATATCCTTGAAGACCTGTACTATCAAACGAAACTGTTCAGAAAATTCGTCTAAGCTACCCTATCATTCGCTTCGTCTCAGAATCGAATAAGGGCTCTGTATACAGGCATGCTTTTCGAAATGAGCCAAGAATTTCGATTTCCACCTCAACGCCTTCTGCAACAAGCTCAACAGGCATAAAACCATAAGCCACAGATTTTCCGACATAATGAGCATATCCACCAGACGTCACGAAACCGACAACATGACCCTCATGCCAAATCGGCTCATCTCCCCAGACGTCCGCATCCAATGCATCAACGATAAAGGTACACAACTTTCGGCTTATCCCGTCCGATTTTTCTTTTAACACCGCGGCCTTACCGATGAAATCCGCAGATTTGTTGTATAGCAGAAATCTATCTATCCCTGTCTCGGCAGGAGTGTAATCAGGTCTGAATTCTCGTCCCCAGGAGCCAAAGGATTTCTCCAGCCGCAAGCTCATCATGGCTCTCATACCGAAGGGTCTTAAACCAAGACCCTCCCCAGCTTCGCGCAGAATATAATAGAGAGCTCGTTGCTCTTCCGAGTTCACATAAATTTCGAAACCAAGGTCACCGGTATAGGAAACACGCTGGATCAATGCCCGGCATGTTCCAATATCCATTTCCTTTACATCAAGAAATTTGAAACTTTCTGATGAGACATCTTCAAAAGCAACTTTCGCCAGTAGATCGCGGGCTTTCGGGCCGGCAATCTGGAAGCCCAGCCTTTTTGTTGAAATATTTTCAAGGGTTACAGAACCATTCTGCGGGAGGTTCTTTTGAAACCAACGCATGTGATTGGCTTGCATGTGAAAAGAGGCTGTTGCCATAAACTCTTTTTCTGAAATGCACGACACGGTAAAATCACCAATCAATTTGCCCTTTGGACTGAGCATTGGGTTCAAGGCAAGTCGCCCCGGTTTGGGAATACGTCCCGCCATAAGGATATCCAGCCAGCCCCGCGCGCCTGATCCGGATATCAAATATTTCCCAAAGTTATGAACCTCGTTGATACCAACGCCGCTTCTTACCGCTCTGCATTCGGCGCCGACTGCGTCAAATGCGTTACTTCGGCGAAAACTGGGTACCTCTTCCAAAGGCTCTCCTTCAGGGGCAAAGTAATTCACGGCCTCCATACCATAGGCAGCGCCAAAAACGGCGCGCTGATCTTTCCAGATCCCGTAAGCAGGTGTGGTTTGCTGAGGGCGGGCGACGGGAAGTTCTTCATTTGGATAGGAGACAGAAAAACGTCGTTGATAATTCTCGCGCACTTTAGCGCGTGTATAACCCGGTGTAATCCAGTCACCAAACCGGGCGACATCCATGGCGAACACATCCCGGGACGGCTCCCCCTCAATCATCCATTCCGCGAGTGTCAGCCCGACACCACCGCCTTGTGAAAAACCAGCCATGACACCGCAGGCCGACCAGAAATTATGAAGAC
>JAESPT010000230.1 GCA_016765515.1 Sneathiella sp.
ATTGTGGCGGCCTTGGCCGCCGCAATAAGTTATGTCGGGATAAAATAATGAATAAACAAGAAATCGAATACCCGCTTGGTACCCGTCCGGGAGATGGTGAAGTTCTTCAAGTCGCGGATGGTATTTATTGGGTTCGTATGCCCATTCCTATTCAAGGACTTGACTATATTAACCTCTATCTTCTCGAAGAAGAGGATGGCTGGACAATTGTCGATTCAGGCCTCAATACGTCCAAGATCAAAGACCTTTGGACGGAAGTTTCTGATAAACATTTGAAGGGAAAACCGGTTACACGCCTGATTTGCACCCATTTTCACCCTGACCATATGGGGCTTGCCGGATGGATTAGCGAAAAATGGGGTATCCCGCTAACCATGACCTTCGGTGAATGGACCTTTGGGCGGATGCTGTTTCTTGAAGCAGAGGAAACGGTTCCGGAATATGCCCTGGACTATTACCGGAAAATTGGCTTTACCGAGAAAATGTTGGACCGAGTCCGCAAGCGCGGTTTCAATATGTTCAGCAAGGCTTTTTATTCCATGCCTATGGGATTTGTCCGTCTTAGTGACGACGAAATCCTGAATATTGGCGGTGCCAAGTGGCGGATAATTGTCGGAAAAGGCCATGCCCCGGAACATGCCTGTCTCTATTGCGAAGAAAAGAATCTACTGATTTCAGGGGATCAGATTTTACCGCGTATTACGCCGCATATCGGTGTCTATCCTGCAGAACCATTTGCCAATCCTCTTAAACAGTTCCTCGATTCCATCGAAAAGTTTGAACATTTACCCGGCGACATATTGGTATTGCCTGCCCATAATGACGTCTTTACCGGCATTCACAATCAGCTGTCTTTTTATAAAGAGCATCACGCAGAACGCCTGACGCGGCTTAAACTTGCCTGTGGATCACCAAAGACGGCCATCGAACTGATCCCGGTTTTGTTTGATAAGAAACTGGGAGAGAGTGATATGGGGCTCGGCATTGCAGAAGGGCTCGCACACTGTCATTATCTGATTGGTACTGGTGAATTGGAACGTCAGGTCGGTAAAGACGGTGTTTGGCGGTTTCAGTCGGTAAAAACAGTGGAGACAGCAGTCGCGTAAAGTTTAGTACCAAGTAAAAAAATTGAGTGTCACAAAAACAAAAAGAAAGAAGAAAAATGACAGATCATCTACTTATTGAAAAAAAAGACGGCATTGCAACATTGATCATGAACCGGCCTGAAAGCCGGAACGCTCTGTCTCTTGAAATGCGTCAGTCACTGTTTGAGGTCATGACCGAGATTGAAACGGACGATGCTATCCGCTGCGTTGTTATCAAAGGGGCAGGGGATCACTTTATGGCAGGCGGTGACCTGAAGGCTTTTGGAGAAATTGTTAAACAGGCTCCCGATGAACGCCGCAAACAGTTTGAAGCGCGCATCCACAATTTACATCCAACAATGTTTACTATGCGCCGCATGAGAAAACCGATCATTGCCAGTGTTCAGGGCGCAGCAGCGGGCTTTGGTCTGTCTCTCGCCATGGCCTGCGATATGGTCATCGCGGCGGATAATGCCTTCTTCACACTGGCCTATATCAATATTGCAACCACACCGGACGGTTCGGGCACTTATTCTCTGGCCCGTATGGTCGGACTTAAGAAAGCCATGGAAATTGCCATGCTTGGCGATCGGTTCGATGCAAAAGAAGCCGCCCGTCTTGGCCTGGTGAATTTTGTTGTTCCCACGGCGGATATTGAAGCGGAGACTGCCAAGCTTGCAAAACGTCTGGCAAGCGGCCCAACGGTTGCTATTGGCCGTACCAAGCAGATGTTACACGCCTCGCTAACCAACAGCATGGAGACGCAACTGGCCATCGAGGCCGAAAATTTCGCAGCCTGCGCTGCAACGGAAGACTGGGCTGAAGGCATTACTGCTTTTGGTGAAAAACGAAAACCGGTTTTTAAAGGAAAATAAGGCGACAGCCTATATTGAGGAGAAAATGGGATGGCGGATCTAAAGGGTAAAACTCTGTTCATTACTGGGGCGAGCCGTGGTATCGGACTGGCAATTGGCAAACGGGCCGCCCAAGACGGCGCAAATGTTGTTATTGCCGCCAAAACGGCAGATCCCCATCCCAAACTCAAAGGGACGATTTATACGGCTGCCGAGGAAATTGAAGCCGCTGGCGGTAAAGCCCTTCCCCTTGTTGTTGATGTTCGCGAAGAGCAAATGGTCGAAGACGCCATGAGCCGCGCTGCGGATAAATTCGGCGGTATCGATATTCTGATCAATAATGCCTCTGCCATCAGCCTGACCAATACTCAGCACACCCCCATGAAGCGCTACGATCTGATGCATCAGGTTAATATTCGCGGGACGTTTCTGTGCTCACAAAAAGCTATTCCTTACCTCAAAAAAGCGGATAACCCGCACGTGTTGAACCTGTCCCCGCCGCTAAATTTTGAAACCCGCTGGTTCAAACCTCATGTGGCCTACAGCATGGCCAAATATGGCATGAGCTTGTGCGTGTTGGGTATGGCGGAAGAGTTTAAACGGGACGGCATCGCCTTCAACGCCCTGTGGCCGCGCACAGCAATCGACACTGCCGCCATGGAAATGATTGGCGGAGGGCAGGTTAATAAACAATGCCGCAAAGTCGAGATCATGTCCGACGCCGCTCATGTGATCCTGACCAAAGTTTCGAAAGAATTCACAGGAAACTTCTGCATTGATGATGAAGTACTGGAAAGCATCGGTGTCACCGATCTCTCCAAATACCGCCACGAAGGAGTGAAGGAAGAAGAGTTGCTGCCGGATTTCTTTGTGTAATCGTATTTTATATTATCGTGGATTGTTTTGATTGATGACGTTTCCAAGTTTAGTCAAAAAGTTTCTCATTGGATGTTTTAAACTATTCTTGGTTGGTGTCGTCATCGTACCGGCAAGCTACTTGGCATATAAAATGTATGGGCCTGCAGAAGGGTGGCACCTTTATTCTGTCAATGGTGTGTCCATGTATATGCCGCCTTGGTCCGTTCCCTATAATAAAAAACGCGAAGGCCAAGTTGATACACTTCAGACATATGGTGTGTTGCCGAATTTTGATTTATGGGATGAAGGCCTTTCCCACACGGTCTACTC
>JAESPT010000231.1 GCA_016765515.1 Sneathiella sp.
ATTGCTTGCTTAATCAAATTAATGTCACACAAAACAGCCTCCTAAACGTCTTTCGATAAGAGTCTAATCGAAGGAGTGAAATTACACTATGTCTGCATCTAACGATTCAATTCAGACCCTGCTGAAGCAACGCCGCGAGCTTCGTGGATATCTACAAGAACTTCGCGGTGAGATTAATAAACTGAATTCGCGGGCAGATGAAATAGTTAAGGACAAGGTAGGGAAGACAAATATAGAGCCGGATCCGACGAAAACTGAGTCCGTCGGGGCTTCACCTGAACCTGCCGGTGCCACTACTCCAACGCAGGGGTCTAAAATATCAGCGCCGGTTTTGGTTGCCGCGCCGCCTTCAGATCCTGATGCTGAAAAAGTGGATACCAGACAAGAGGGGGAAACAGAGAAACAAGCGACGCTCAGTGATAAAGGTAAGGTCCAGAAGCAATCAGAAACGGAACAGCCGGTTTTGAAAAAGGCTGATTTACCAGAAAATTCTGAACAAGTAGCGGACGATAAAAACAAGCCTGAAGACTTTTCGAATATCGATCATGATAGTCTTCTTTACCGGGCAAAACTGCTCTCTGATTATTTTCTCAATCATCCGACGTCTATTGACAAGTCTGCGCTTGTCAATCTGGATGAAGCGATCAAAAAGTCCGAAGACGCGCCGACTCCGGAGGAGCTGGATAAAGAGATTTCCCAGCTTCGCAATGCCTATAGAATAGTTGCGTCAAAAAGTTATCAGAATACCGGGATCAATGGGGAAACCCTGAGTGATAGTCGTTCAGATATTTCGCTCCTCTGGGCCGTGCCCCTGTATATCGCGGGATTAACTCTTGTCGTATTTCCGCTTGTGTTGCTTGGACGATCTCTCTCCACACGTATGTTTGTCGATGATTTCTCTGATGAAATGACGTTCATCATGACAGCTATTGTCGCGTTTTTATGGGGGAGTGTTGGGGCTCTTTCCTATCTTGCCTGGGGCGTGGCAAAACTTGCGAAAACATATACCTATCAAACCGGTTGCATCCGGGATGTCGGATTGCGAGCGACATTGGGCGGCGTGCTTGGGATAATTGTTTTTCTGGGCCTCTCTTCCTTTATATCCATTGATAGCATCGTTCCGGATATGACGATTGGCATTCTCTCATTTTTCAGCGGATTGGCATCGTCAATTATCTACGCATTTCTGCATGGTCTCATCAGTAAAGCAACGCACAAAGTGGAAAAACAGAATTGAAACGTCTTATGGGGCGGTGCTTTCTTGTTTTGCGGACTAATTGACGATATAAACTGTCAATATTAAGTATTTATGGACGAGGTAGCGGTGACATTACGAAGCATGACCGGTTTTGCTCGTGTGAGCGGAGCACAAGCGGAGCATTCCTGGCTTTGGGAAATAAAAAGCGTAAATGGCCGCGGCCTGGAAATTCGAAGTCGGTTGCCGGGTGGTTTCGATCGCGTTGAGGAATCTGCCCGAAAGCTCATTAAATCCAGATTACACCGCGGAACTGTCAACCTTCACCTTCAGCTCAGTCAGGGCGGCGTTAAAAGCAGTTATCAAGTAAACCAGAAGTTTCTTGGTGAATTATTGGCCCTTGCTCATTCTCTTGTGGAGGCCGGTAATGCTGAGCCAGCACGGATTGACGGTATGATGGCCTTGAAAGGGGTTATCGAACAGGGGGACCGCGAACTGATTGACGACACGGAGCAAAAAGCTCTTGAGGACGAACTTGCCGCGTCCTTGAAGGAGGCTCTTGGCAAATTGGAGGCCGCCCGTGAAGAAGAAGGTCGTCAGTTGGAACCTGTCTTAACGTCGCAAATTGACGAGATTGCAAGCCTGATTGAAAAAGCATCCTCCTCGGCGGCTTTGCGCCCGGAAAATATCCGGAAACGGATGAAGAACCAGGTGGATATCCTCTTGTCGAATAAGACGACCTTCGATGAAGGCCGGTTGGAGCAGGAGCTGGCAATTCTTGTGACAAAAGCAGATGTTTCGGAGGAACTGGATCGTTTGTCCGGACATGTTGCGACGGTACGGGAATTGCTGCAATCAAGCGGAAACGATGCGATGGGGCGACGCCTTGATTTTATCTGTCAGGAATTTAATCGTGAAGCGAATACATTGTGCTCCAAAGCGGGAGACAAGGAATTGACGCAAATTGGACTTGATTTGAAAGTCGTCGTCGATCGGTTGCGCGAACAAGTTCAGAATATAGAGTAAGGAAGTCCGGTGTCGAACGTCTCTAAAGAAATTGTAGATATTGAAAAACGTGGTCTGATGCTGGTTTTGTCTTCGCCGTCCGGGGCGGGGAAGACCACGATCTCTCGATCCTTGCTTGCGGATGATGGTAATTTATCCATGTCTGTGTCCGCAACAACCCGTGCGCCGCGACCGGGGGAAGTGGATGGGGAAGATTATGTATTCATGAAGCCCGTGGATTTTAATTTGCTGGTGAACCGGGATGAATTGCTGGAACATGCCAAGGTATTTGACCATTATTACGGGACACCTCGTAAACCTGTTGAAGATGCCCTGAAACAGGGGAAAGATATTCTGTTTGATATTGACTGGCAGGGGACGCAGCAACTGGCCCAGAAAGCCGGTGATGATCTGATCAGTGTGTTTATTTTACCCCCATCAACGCAAGCTCTTGAAAAACGATTGAAAAGCCGGGCTCAGGACAGCGACGAAGTGGTTGCCAAACGTATGTCAAAAGCATCTGAGGAAATTAGCCATTGGGCAGAATATGACTATGTGGTTGTCAATGACGATATTGATCGCTGCCGAGCCGAAGTGAAAGCAATCTTGCAGGCTGAACGGGTTCGGCGTATTCGCCGGACTGGATTGCTGTCCTTCGTTGAAAGGCTTCGCGAAGGTTACTAGGGGCCAGGACCCTAAGCGTTTCGATAAATCTCGGCCAGGCGGCAGAATTCCTCAACGCTGAGTTCTTCCGCTCTTTGCGTCGGCTTGACGCCAGCGGCATTCAGGTAATCTTCTGTTGGGCCGCCAAGGCTTTTAAGGCTCGCCCGAAGCATTTTGCGGCGCTGGCCAAAGGCGGTTGCCACAATTTTTTCCAAGATCAGTGGATCAGCCGGATAGGCTGGTTCATCCCGCGGAATAAATTTGATTACTGTACTCACAACTTTGGGCGGCGGGGTAAAGGCCCTGGGGGAAATATCAAACTGTTTTGATACCTGGCAGAGCCATTGGCTGATGATGGATAATCGGCCATAGGCTTTGCTTCGCGGTTCCGCAACGATCCGGTCGCCAACTTCTTTTTGGAACATTAACGTCATGGATTTGAACAGGTGACGGGACTTTAGCCATTTGATAAGCAGGGGGGTTGCGATATTATAGGGAAGATTGGCAATGATATGC
>JAESPT010000232.1 GCA_016765515.1 Sneathiella sp.
ATTTTCAAATTGTCCTTGTTGACGTCCACACCTTGGCCCTTCAAGGTCTCGATCTCTTTCAACAATGCCCAGGGGTCAATCACAACACCATTGCCAATGATGGACATTTTCCCGCCACGAACAATCCCTGAAGGCAACAAGCTCAGTTTATAGACGGTTCCGTCAATGACCAATGTATGCCCAGCATTGTGGCCACCTTGAAATCGAACAACAACATCTGCGCGCTCAGATAGCCAATCCACAAGCTTACCCTTGCCCTCGTCACCCCATTGGGATCCGACAACAGCTACATTTGCCATATTATTTAAGTCCTTAACTTACTTACATTATTAAGCGATCTTTATAACATCGCCCATAGTCAAAAGATGTGTACATCCAAGGCGTAATGCCTCGGCCTCTGAAGAATCTTCGTTTCCAAGCCCAGCAACAGTCTGCCAACCCTCCATCCGGAATTTCAGCCCTATTTCCTGCTCTGTTCCAAAAGGCAAATAGAGGCGTGCGATCTCCGTCACCTTGGGAACGGCACGCATCAGGCTATCGAGAAAAAGTGTGAACCCCGTCGCTGTTTCACCGTCGACAAGATGATAGCGGCCGCCGCGGCCAAGCTCACCGCGTACATTGTTGGCGAACAAAGTAAAGCTAAGGCCAGTCTGATATTCAAATCCCCTGAATTCACCCGGGTCTACGGTCAAGACCAGTTCGGGCGCAGCGGTTTTCAATTTTTGAACCAGTTTCTCTAAATCAGCAACCTGCTCGGCCGCTTTCCCGGACAACTCTAACTTCAACAATGCGGCCAGTGCCGTATCAGCAGGTCCTGCCGCTTGCAACAATGTGTTTAGGATCGGCGATAAATCATCACCAAAATTGTCAAGTTGTGCTGCATCCTTGTGATCAAGGGCTTCTCGAGCATTTTGCGCACGATTTTCATCTATTCCCAGCTCATGACAGATAGCCGGTAATAACGTTGGAAGTGTCAAATCAATAGAAAAGTCTTTAATTCCAAGTGTCCCAAGGGCTTCTGCAGCTAGCAATATCAATTCAGCATCGGCAGAGATCTCGGACGAGCCAATCAATTCCACGCCAGCCTGGGTAAATTGTCGTTCCGGACGAAGTTGACTTCCATGAACCCGAAGGATTTGCCCAGAATAAGAAAGCCGAAGCGGACGCGGATCCTGTTTCATGCGGGTTGTTGCTATGCGCGCAACCTGAGGTGTGATATCCGTCCGGATGCCCATCATTCGATGGGATACGGGGTCCATTACCCGGAACATTTTCGAAGAAAGCGCTTCGCCTGCGCCTTCAAGAAGATGCTCTTCAAATTCAATTAGCGGAGGTTTGACCTGCTGGTAGCCGTATGCGGTGAAAACCTTCATCAAGGTTTCACTTACGTGGGCTTCCGCGGCGGCGGCGGGTGGCAACATGTCGGCCAATCCAGCCGGCAGCAACCCTTTTTCTGAGTAGTTATTCATTACATGGGCCTATAAAGCATATTTCGATAGAATGTGCCAACAAGAACAACAAAAAAGCGGCACTTTTTAAGTGCCGCCTTTTCCGAAGGGGAACAGTCCCACTATTTTCATACCGTTGATCAGAATTTTAGCGCTTTCACCTGATCCACATGGGGCAGTTTACAAACATCATCCAATGTTTTTGCATCCAGTTCCGAATCTATTTCAATCAACGCAATTGCTTCGCCGGCTGATTCCTGCCGCCCCAAATGGAAAGTCGCAATATTAACGCCCGCATTACCCAGTAATGATCCTAGCGATCCAATGAAACCCGGTTTATCCTTATTTGTAACATAGAGCATATGGGGTCCGAGTTCGGCTTCCATATTGATGCCTTTAATACGAACAATACGAGGGCTCTGATCGCCGGACAACGTCCCTGCAATGTCGCGGCTTCTCTGTTCTGTTGTCACAGTCACCCGGATCAGTGTCTGATAATCATCCGCCTTGTCATTGATGCTTTCTGTAACATCGATGCCCCGTTCTTTGGCAACAATCGGTGCATTGACCATATTAACGCTATCAAGAAGTGGTCCCAGCAAACCTTGCAGGATGATAGAAGTCAGTGGTTTGATATTCAAGCCAGCAGCCTGGCCTTCATATTCCACATGTACTTTTTTCAAACCACTTTCCGTCACCTGCCCGGCAAAGCTGCCAAGTTGTTTGGCAAGATCCATATAAGGTTTTAGCTTAGGTGCTTCTTCCGCCGTAACGGATGGCATATTAAGCGCGTTGGTCACAGATCCCGCAAGTAGGTAGTCTGACATCTGTTCAGCAACCTGGATTGCGACATTCACCTGCGCTTCATTGGTAGATGCGCCAAGGTGAGGTGTGCAAACCACGTTGTCCAAATTGAAAAGAATATTTTCCTTTGCGGGTTCCACGGCATAAACGTCCACAGCAGCACCAGCAACGTGCCCGCTTATAAGAGCCGCTTTCAAATCCTCTTCGACAATCAAACCGCCCCGGGCACAGTTGATTATGCGCACCCCTTTTTTCATCTTCGCAATATTGGCTGCATTGATGATGTTCCGGGTACTGTCTGTAATGGGCGTATGCAAAGAGATATAGTCTGCACGGGCAAACAACTCATCCAGCTCTACTTTTTCGACGCCAAGCTCCACAGCCCTTTCAGGAGAGAGAAACGGATCAAAAGCAACAACTTTCATTTTGAGAGCAACAGCCCTGTCAGCGACAATTGATCCAATATTACCGCACCCAATAACACCAAGGGTTTTGCCATAAAGTTCAACCCCCATAAATTTGGATTTTTCCCATTTGCCAGCCTGGGTTGAAGCATTCGCTGCAGGGATATGCCGGGACAGGGAAAACATCATGGCAATCGCATGCTCAGCAGTCGTAATAGCATTTCCGAATGGTGTATTCATAACGCAAACACCCGCAGCCGTTGCAGCAGGTGTATCCACATTATCGACACCAATACCAGCGCGCCCAATAACCTTCAGATTGGTCGCTGCCTGGATAATTTCAGCTGTCGCTTTTGTCGACGAACGGATAGCAAGTCCGTCATACTCTCCAATGCAGGCTTTTAACTCTTCCGGTGTCATACCGGAAATTTCATCGACTTCGACGCCGCGTTCACGGAAAATTTCAGCCGCTTTCGGGCTCATCTTGTCGGAGATAAGTACTTTTACCATTTTTTCGATCCTTCAATTGGAGGATTAATTTTTGAAATTCTTTTTCAGTTCGCCGTAACCCCAATCAAGCCAGGGCATCAGGGCTGAAAGGTCATCCGCTTCAACTGTCGCACCTGCCCAAATTCGCAAGCCAGCGGGTGCATCTCGGTACGCACCGATATCAAGTGCAGCACCTTCCTGGGCAAGAATAGAAACCAGCTGCTTGGCTGCTTTCGCCTGATCGCCGACGGAAAGACCGGTGAACCAATGATCTGTTATTTTCAAACAAACTGAACTTGGACTGCGAAGCGCTTCGTCCTCAGCAAGATAATCAAGCCAATCAGATGCCTTTACAGAATCTGCAATGACTTTCGCGTTTTTATTGGTCCGATCAATCATGCCTTGCGCGCCGCCAATACTTTTGGCCCAATTCAAGGCATCAAGGACATCTTCAACCGCTAGCATGGACGGGGTGTTAATGGTTTCCCCTTTAAAGATACCTTCAATCAGTTTTCCGCCTTTTGTCATGCGGAATACTTTTGGAAGCGGCCAGGACGGTGTATAATTTTCTAGACGTTCCACGGCTCTTGGGCTGAGAACAAGCATCCCGTGAGCAGCTTCACTGCCCAGAACTTTCTGCCAGGACCAAGTGACAACATCCAGTTTTTCCCAGGGCATCTCCATGGCAAAAACAGCTGATGTCGCATCACATATGGAAAGACCTTCGCGATCCTCTGCGATCCAGTCACCATTTGGAACACGCACTCCTGAAGTTGTACCGTTCCAGGTAAAAACTATATCACGCTTCCAATCGACGGCATTCAGGTCAGGAAGCTGACCATATTCAGCCGTGACAACCTCAGCGTCATCAAGTTTCAGCTGTTTGACCACATCGGTTGCCCAACCAGAACCAAAGCTTTCCCACGCCAAAATCGTTGAAGGCCGCGCGCCCAATAAGGACCACAATGCCATTTCTACTGCGCCGGTATCTGAACCCGGGACAATACCGATCCGGTAATCATCAGGAATGCCAAGCAAAGCACGATGTTCATCAATAACGGCTTTAAGTTTCGCTTTCCCCTCCGCAGCACGGTGAGAACGACCTAAAAAGGCGCCATTTAAAACTTCGGGGGACCATCCGGGGCGCTTTGCGCAAGGGCCGGATGAAAACAAGGGAGAGTTAGGGCGTCTCTCCGGACGCAATTCTTCTGTCATAATAAAAACTAAACCTTCCAGTCTAGTGCATCCCGGTGGGGGGATGTGGCCCGCCGCGGATACTAGAGATCGTCACTCCTCTGTCAACGGCTTTTTGCTGCAGCGCGACATTTTAGTCTGAAACCGACATTTGGATTACAGTTCGATATCCGGATAGTTTTCAGGCATCCGAAAAATTATATTAGTGAAGAATTTGGAACTTAGTGTGAGTAAAACAATGACAA
>JAESPT010000233.1 GCA_016765515.1 Sneathiella sp.
CGTCTGGGCTGATCGCGACGCCTTCGGGTTCAATACCAACAGGAATTTCAATAATGACGAGACCGGTTTCAACATCTAACACCGTCACCTGGTTGTCGTCTTCATTGGCAATAAACAAACGTTTACCGTCTGGATGCAGGGCAAATTGTTCGGGGTCATCGCCGGACGGAAGGTTTTGAATTATTTTACCGCTGGTCAAATCAAGGATTTGCACAGTGTCACTGTCGGAGGCACAAATATAGAGTTTACTTTGATCCTTGGAGAGGATGATTGCTCGCGGTCGTTTACCTACCTTAAACGTTTTTATCACTTTCAAAGAAGCCAGATCGACAACCGAAATGGTGTTGTCCTTTTCATTTGATACATAGGCTGTTTGCGCGAAAACTTGATTACCTGACAACCCCAGAAATAATACTGAACTTAGAAATATTCCAAAACTCAAACGCCCTGCCATGCTAACTCCCAACAATCATTTTTCCTAAAACAGACTTAAATGAAATAGTAGCGATAATCGTCGCACGCGCAATGGTTTGACAAAAAGGAGACAAAACGTATCCTAATTTACCATATTGGGCTGGAAGGAATGGCATGTGAAGAAAGATCGCCAGAATCTTGTATTCGGCATTTTGGCGGCGTTACTATGCGGCGCTTTTCCCGTGTTGACGAGTTCCTCTTTGGCCTGGGCGAAAACCAACCAGACTCTCACAATCCATTATGTTGAACGTATCGTCGAACGGCCTCCAGTCCTGTCCAATTTACACGCGCCGCCAGATGATCAGGGACTGCTGGGGGCACGTCTGGGGGTAAATGACGTAAATGCGGGCGGCGAGTTTACCGGTCATAAGGTTAAACTGATTGAGCATATTCTGCCTGTTGGCGGAGATCTTGCTGCTGTTGGGGAGCAACTGGGCGGGGACGATACACTGATATTGGTAAATCTTCCGGCACAAGATCTTTTGACCTTCGCCGAGTTGCCATGGGCAAAATCCGCTCTTATCTTCAATATTGGCAGTCCTGATGACGCATTGCGTCAGAAAAATTGCCGGAACAATATTTTGCATACACTGCCTAGCCGGGCCATGCTCACCGACGCGCTCGCGCAGTTTTTAGTGTTGAAACGATGGCGTAGATGGTTTCTCATTGAAGGCGTGCATACGGGCGATAAATTATTTGCATCCGCTGTGCGGCGATCGGCTGAAAAATTTGGCGCAAAAATTGTGCAGGAAAAACAATGGCGATTTGATGCAGATATGCGACGTAACGCGCAAGCCGAGGTGCCACCTTTCACCCAAGGGGCCGAACATGATGTGATCGTCGTGGCTGACGAAATCCAGGATTTTGGCGAATATATCCTCTACCATAGCTGGTTGCCCCGACCCGTTGTCGGAACTCAAGGATTACGTCCTGTTGCGTGGCATACCGTTATTGAGCAATGGGGCGCGTCTCAGTTACAAAGTCGGTTCATGAAATTATCAGGCCGGCCCATGAACAGTATTGATTACGCGGCTTGGCTCGCGGTCACTGCATTGGGCGAAGGATTGGTTAGGGCGGATGTATCCGGAGCAAAAGATAGTAAGACATACCTTCTATCAAATGAGTTTCGATTGGCGGCTTTTAAGGGACGGCAATTAAGTTTTCGCCCTTGGTCTGGACAAATGAGACAGCCGATTCCGTTAGTTCATCTCGGCGCCCTTGTTTCCACGTCACCTCAACTTGGATTTTTACATCAGCGCACTGACTTAGACACGTTGGGATTTGACACTACAGGGGAGAAGCAATGTGGCTCTGACTGAAAATGAAGCCGCGGCGGGCATTCAGATTAGCGACCTTAGCTATGCCTATGGTGCCAAAAAGGCTCTCGACAATTTATCGTTCACGGTAAAGACGGGCCGGTTCACGGCTCTACTCGGGCCAAACGGTGCCGGTAAATCAACACTTTATCATCTACTGACCCGCATTATGAAATTACAGGCGGGTCAAATTGAAATTTTCGGCTCGGATCTCAACCGCTCCTCTCTAACGGCGATGACCAGTATGGGCATAGTTTTTCAACAGCAAACATTGGATCTTGATCTTACTGTCCGGCAGAATTTGAGATATTTTGCCGCTCTGCATGGCTTGCCGCACCGCGGGCTGGAGGATCAGATCTCCAATCGTCTTTCGTCCTTGGATATGCTTGAGCGCGCTGATGAAAAAGTCCGAGCGCTCAATGGTGGTCATCGCCGACGCGTGGAGATTGCCCGTGCCTTACTTCATGAGCCAAAATTATTGCTATTGGACGAACCTACCGTTGGACTGGATGTGCCGAGCCGCAAAGCTATTGTCAGCTATATCCACAAACAATGCCAGGAACGAGGATTGACCGCTCTGTGGGCTACTCATTTAGTCGACGAAGTGCTGCCAGAGGATGATTTGATCCTATTGCATCGAGGATCAATCCGTGCGCAAGGCTGTGTCGCTGACTTATTAAAAAAGCATAATTGTGACGACGTGGCAGCGCTGTTCGAAACACTTGTTTTAGCGGAACCAGTAGAATGACACTCATGCCGTCACCACCCATTAGACGAGCTACCCTTTCTCCCTATTTGCGCTGCTTATGGGGAATCGTTTGGCGTGAGGGCCTGCGGTTTTATCAGCAACGCGGTCGTTTTATCGCAGCTTTGGTCCGACCGTTGGTCTGGCTGTTGGTCTTTGCTGCGGGCTTTCGGGCTGCACTGGGACTGTCCATTACCGCCCCATACGAGACATATGTTCTGTATGAAGTCTATATTATCCCGGGTCTGATCGGCATGATCCAGCTGTTTAATGGAATGCAAAGTTCACTCTCGTTGGTGTATGACCGGGAGATGGGCAGTATGAAAGTATTATTGACGAGCCCTTTGCCCCGTTGGTATCTCCTTATCTGTAAGCTCTTGGCTGGTTGCGCCGTATCCCTTGTCCAAGTCTATATTTTTTTAGCAATCTCCTATGCGATTGGCATTGATTTGCCATTGCTTGGATATTTGGCACTCGCGCCAACATTAATTGTTACCGGTCTCATGTTGGGCGCGATCGGCATGCTGTTATCTACATTTATCAAGCAATTGGAAAATTTTGCGGGCGTGATGAATTTCGTTATTTTTCCGGCTTTTTTCCTATCGAGTGCTCTTTATCCGCTGTGGAAGATGCGTGAATCCAGTGAGCTTCTCTATTGGCTTTGTGCGTTGAACCCTTTTACCCACGCCGTGGAATTTATCCGCTTCAGCCTTTACCTAAAATTCAGCATCGAGGCAGCAGGGTGGACGTCTCTATCACTCCTCATATTCCTCGGTGCCGCGATTTGGGCGTACGATCCGCAGCGGGGGTTAGACGGAGCGGGACGCGGATAACAAAATTAGTCTTTCAGTAACATTCCCGGTGTGACTTGATAAAAAACCAATGGTTTACGCGGGGCGACATAGGATAATTTCTCCTGTGCAGCAATTTCTTGCATTTTTCCAGTGTCGATAAGTTCGTTAATTGCCGTGTTGATTTGATCTATGGGTGCTTTGCTCCCCTTCAACGCTGCAAAGCTTATGTTATACGCTATTGAATGGGAATAATTGGTCGCTACCAGTTTGGTTTCTGAATGACGTTTCTGATAGCGGTCGAACCGATGTCGCTCCACAAGGGCGGCATCTACCGTTCCTGCATCCAGTTCCTCAAATATTTTACCCGGTTTGAAATGCTTTGATTTGGACGCTAACAAACCGCCCTGATAGCGCATGAGAAGAGCACTGGACAACGTTGTCACTTCAGCTCCGACGACAAGCCCGTTCAAGTCTGATAAACGTTCCACTTTCTTAGTCGCATATTCTGGTGACAGAATGATGGTCAATCCTGCTCTAATAAAAGGAACAGTCGCGGTCAATTCGCCGAGGTTGACCCGTTTTCCCCGATCACTGCGTTTCATACCATCATAATCAGGGAGCGCTGCTATTGGTTGCACGGGGGATCTCAAATTGCTGGCAACCAAGGCCATTCCGCCGACAAAATCACAAAAGTCGGCAGAAAGAAGCGCATTTATTTCAAAAATTGGAATCGCTTCATCGTCTTCTTCAGATTCGTACCATTGAATTTTTAAGTTCCGGTTTAATTTTTCCGCCAGTTGTTCCGCCAAAAGTAAGTCGAAGCCACCTGTGCGTTTGCCGAATTTATAAGAATAGGGTGGACTACCCTCTTCCAAACAGAAGCGAAGGTCTTCTTTAGCATTTGCAACATTTGTGTGTCCGAGAAATGTAAAGGTGAGACAAAAGAGCAGACCTACACCACTCATTGGACGCCAAATTCCAGATTTCATGATTTACCCCTGGTCTTCACATATTCCCATAGTTGCCTAATCGCGTCGTCGCCGAGCACATCTTTCCAAGCAGGCATCGATTTTTTGCCATCCTTCACGGACTTCACAAATCTTGCTCGATCATTGAGCGGGAATTTGCGTAAATCAAACGATCGTGTCCCAATATTTACCATGTTAATGCCGTGACAGCTTATGCAGTAGCTATTGTAGTGTTCTTTTCCTGCTTTCTGGGCTTGATCCTTACTTTCGGTTGCCTGCACAGGGGCATTGTTCAGAAGCAATATAGTCAGAACATTTATAGCCACAATTTGTACTCGTTTTTTTTGTTTTTGCACAATAAAAATCATCCCAAAAATACGCAACAAATCAAGAACTCTATAGGTAAAAAGAGGTCACGCCTAAATCAAGGCGTGACACACTTTCGGTCTTGTACTTAACGGTCGTCCTATTGTAGGGCGAAAGTCCAAATTGATCCCCCTTCCGGTATCGATCCGATAAGAGCATTCAACTTCGTATTTTTAGCACCAAACACAGGAATGAAATTCCGATAGGCTCCGCCGATGCCACTGGCGATGGAAATATATTGTATACCATCTTCTTCCCAGGTCATGGGTTGGCCTATAATCCCGGAACCGGTTTGGAAAGACCAAACTTCCTCGCCCGTATTAGAGTCGTAAGCTTTGAACTGGCCGGTAAACGTTCCCGTAAACACCAAGTCGCCTCCGGTGACCATGGTGCCGCCCCAATTCGCAGCTTCGCTGCCAACTTCCCATTTCACTTTACCAGACAGTGGGTCAATGGCACGCAGATACCCTGTCTTACCATCTTCGGGAAACAGGAATTGGAGCTGAGCGAGATCGATCCCAAAATAGAAGGTCGCCTTCGTAAATTTGGGTTCAACGGGTTTATAACTCATCCCCATTTCTAGTGTGTTGGCATAGACCATACCGGATTTTGGGCTGTAGCTCATTGGGAACCAGTTTTTGCCGCCAAAAGCCGACGGCCAGACATCAATCTTCTCGCCTGTCTCTCGCATTTTTTTGGTCAGCGCGCTGTCCACGGGCCTTCCTGTCGCCATGTCGACGCCGTCAGACCAATTCAGAGTCTTGATATACTGATTGGCTTTCAACAACTCTCCATTAGTGCGATCGATAACATAGAGAAAACCATTTCGGTCGGCATGCAGGATGACTTTACGGACCTTGCCGTCAATTTCAACGTCGGCAATTATGTTCTCATTGACGCCGTCATAGTCATAAGGGTCATTGGGCGAGAATTGGTAATACCAAACGATTTCGCCGGTTTTCGGACGAAGGGCCAGGACGGAACCAATATAAAGATTATCGCCCTTGCGGAATTCAGCATTCCACGGACCACCATTGCCGACACCCCAGTAAACTAAATCCAGATCTGGATCATATGTACCGGTAATCCAAGTGGGAGCACCGCCATGTTTGTAGGTATCGCCTGGCCATGTTTCACTCCCTTTTTCACCGGGAGCGGGAACGGTATAGCGTCGCCACAAATGCGCACCGGTCTTAGGGTCCCAGCCATCAATAAATCCACGGATGCCATATTCACCTCCAGAAATTCCGGTAATAACAATGCCGTTTGCGATCAGGGGTGCCATGGTCATGGAATAGCCATCGCTGAAGTCAATCGCCTGTGACCGCCAGATTTCCGTACCATCCTTCATGTTCAGCGCAATGACATGTGCATCTAAAGTCGCACGATAGAGAATACCATCGTATAGAGCGGCCCCTCGGTTGACGATTCCGCAACAAACAATTCGTGGCGTCTCGGGTGGGTATTCGAACTTGCTTGACCAAATACGACGGCCGGTTTTGGTGTCTATGGCATGTGTCGCGTCATGTGTCGTCACATACATAACACCTTTGTAGACTAGGGGTTGGCTTTCCTGACCCCGGTTGTCTCCGAAACTATAGTTCCAAACGGGAACAAGCCTCTTTACGGTCGTCGTATTTATAGTACTGAGCGGGCTGTAGCGCTGTTGGCCTTGACCTAGCCCAACAGTCAAAACAGCGTTGGTGGATTTCGCGTCATTGGATAATTCCATGGCGGATTGAGCCTGTAATGTTCCAGTACCCAGTGCCGATATGGAGATAGCTGCCAGCATTAGCCAGATTTTTGATCGTGCCTGCATAGTTCTTCCCCCTGAGTGAGATCGAGTGGTTGCGAGTTTTCGCTATATTATATTTGTTACATAATTTATATTTTATTTTTAGAATATTTATATTTCCATATTTTCAATAGGAATGTAAAGATGTTTTGCAACAACAATATCGCGATTACGCGATCATCAGGCACCCGTAATTAATGAAATATAGATTTTCGATCTTCCTTGTATACGCTACGTTTATAGGCTCTCAATCTCTCCTCGCCGCTGAAGAAAAACGACCCGTTGACGTCGAGATTGTTCTCGCGGTAGACATTTCGGACAGTGTTAGTCAAAAAGAACATGAAGCACAAATCGAAGGCATCGCCAAAGCCTTTGAAAGTTCAAAGTTACAGCAGGTGATCAAAAATTTAAGAACAAAGAGAATTGCCGTTTCACTGCTTCTGTGGGCTGGCGAAGAGGAACAGTTACTGGCGGTACCCTGGCAAGAAATTCATGATTCCAGAAGCGCTTTGGCCTTTGCAAATGCCGTTAGGTCAAAACAAGAAAAACCGTGGCCTGGACTTCTCTATACGGCGATGGGCAATGCTCTTCAAGTTGCTGCAAATGCCATCAATCAGAATGAATTTGAGGGAGATAGAAAGGTCATCGACATTTCTAGCGATGATCCCAGTAACCGTGGATTGGAGCCGTCCATAGCGCGAGACTTACTGTTGACGCAAGGTATTGTCATTAACGGACTACCCATATTGGCAGATCGTCTGGACCAGGAAAGTCGGCGTGAATTGGTCGACTATTTTTACGAAAATATTGTCGGTGGACCGCTGTCCTTTGTCAAGCCGGCACTGTCCTTCAGCCATTACACAGAGGCTTTTTCGAGGAAATTTTTAATTGAGATTTCCGGAATTCAACCGCCGACCGACATTGGCTATTGGGGGCCTCCGGCTAAGAACTTGTCGTTGTCAGCGCTGAAAGTGACGGTGCAATTTGAAAAGCGTGACAACTGAATTCTGTTTCCATTTTTTTTATCGTGCCAAATATACGTGTTTTCTTCTACCCCGCGATAGATGTAGTTCTGCGTTAAATATCTGAACATATCCAGACACCAGATCGTCCGCGTCGGTTTCAGCCGAATAGAAGTCAGTCCCGTGTTCTCGCCGAAATAATATTCAACTCGAAAATCAAACCCACCGAACCTGACACTGGATAGAAGTTGAGGTAAAATTTCCCAATATGCCGCACGCCTAGAGTTTGCGGCATATGGTTTGATGTCGGATGATTTTCGCACCTGTCTTTCACTCATTCCCCATTCCGCGGAACGCCAGCCCGCAGTCGCGTGCCCTGCGAGTGAGAGGAGAAAAATGAACAGAGTTAATTGGAGCATAGTGCGCATGACGTGCCCCCAATTTGAGAGAAAATCAACGGCAGGGCAGCGAAACACTGCCCTGCCAAATATTAGCTCACCAGGATTTAACCTGTGACGGCATTTTTAATAGTGTCCGGTGTAATCGGTAAATCACGAACCCTCACACCCGACGCATTAAAGATTGCATTGGCGATTGCAGGTGCCACTACTGTGACGCCTGGTTCACCGCAACCAACTGGATACTGGCCTGGTGATAGAACCGTTATGTCCATTTCTGGGACATCTTCCATCCGCAAAACATCATACGTATCGAAGTTGGTTTGTTGGATCGCACCGTCTTGCATTATGGCTTGTTCTTTTATTGCAATTGAAAGCCCCCATAATGCGGATCCTTCAACCTGAGCCTTAACGGCATCAGGATTAACCGCTGTGCCGACATCGATGGCAATGGTCATTTTTTTGACCTTAAATTCGCCGGTTGATTTGTTGACATCAACTTCTACCACGCATCCGGTCCACGTCGGTGTATTGCGTTCCTGGGCACTGGAAATAGAAAGCCCCATGCCACTACCTGCGGCCATCTTCTTGCCCCAGCCTGCCTTGTCGGTAACC
>JAESPT010000234.1 GCA_016765515.1 Sneathiella sp.
GACTTAGCGTGCTGTTTTTCAGTAAACCTTCTCTGATCTGCATTTGCTCTCGCATGGGCGCGATTTGTTCTTTGAGCATACGGATTTGATCTTTTAACAGCTCAAGTTCTGTCATTCGCTGATCAATTTGGGACAAGAGCACATTTTGTTGATTTTTTAAGTCAAGCCGTTGGATTTTCAGGAGATTATGTTGTTCTTTTCTGAAGGATATAAACCGCTCATCAACAACACTATCTTGCATCTGATCATTTTGAGTGAAAGCACGTAACCGTTCAATTTTCAGCCTTCCAAGGGATTGCTGGGTATTGAGTTGCTTTAATTGGGCCTGTACGTCTGTTTGATCAAGCCGCAACAGGATTTGGCCTTTTTGGACAATATCACCTTCCGCGATAGCAATATCGCTGATGGTGCCTCCGTCAATATGTTGAATTGTCTGGACAGTCCCAGATGGAATAACTTCACCCGAGGCGACGGAGACTTCATCTATCTCTGCAAATTGCGCCCAAACAAGAAAGGCGACCAGAATTGTGAAGCAAAAAAGAATGGCCGTTCTCAGCAAGGGAGCCGGACCCGCTTCCTCCAGCATGATGGATTGACCAAGACGAGCACTTTCCGGTTTCCCCTTTTCAAGGGTCAGAGAGTCCGTGCGATACTTTTCCTGATCGATGGCTATATGTTTTAGCGGCTTAGCCATTATACACCTTTAAATAACAGTGGAATTACAGTTGACGCCGGGCCAATGGTCTGGATTATGCCTCGGTTCATCAAAATGACTTTGTCTGCAGCGCGCATATGGCTGGGACGGTGAGTTACAATAAGAACAGTTGCTTTTCCGCGCATTTTCTCTACGGCCGCCAGAAAAGCTCTATCCCCTTCTTCATCAAGGGTATTCCCAGGCTCATCAAAAATCATAATTTTTGCGTTCGAAAGTATGGCCCGTGCCATGTTCAGTCTTTGCTGGAAACCTGCTGGCAGCTGTTGCAACATTTGATCCCCTATCCGGGTCTCATATTTCTCAGGTAGGCGTTCTATATCGTCTGTCAGGTTTGCCCATTCGCAGGCTTCCAAAATTTGCTCTTCGCTTGCGGTACTTGCTGACAAAAGTAGGTTCTGTCTGATCGTGCCGTGAAAGAGTTCACTATTTTGCGGCATATATCCTATGGATTTACGGAGCTCTATGGGATCGATCTGTCGTATATCGATGCCATCTATTGAAATCCTTCCAACTTGAGGTTGATACAGTCCGGCCAGCAATTTTATGATAGTCGATTTTCCGGAACTGTTGGCGCCGGCTATTGCAATGACTTCGCCTGGAGCGATCTGCAGATCAAGCCCCATGACGGCTGGGTCTTGTTCAGGTAGATATCTGAAACTCACTCGTGAATAAGTAATCTGCCCTTTAAATTCTTTAAGCCTGGAGGATGCGTAAGGATTAATCTCACTGGGGATCGCAAACAGCTGATCAAGTCGTTTTACGCTGATGCCTATTTGATTAAGCTTGGTTAATGCAAGGAAAAGGGTTTGTGACGGCGCCAGGAGTCTCCATACAAGGGCCATGGTTGCAACAAGTGCGCCGATACTCATCTCATTTTCGAATATTCGGGAAATGCCAAAAGTGAGGGTTAAGACACCGGCGCAGACCATAATGACGTGGGCAAAGGTTTGTGCAATGGCCCCCTGTATGCTGTTTCTCATGCTCGACATTGCATTGCCAACAGAAATATCGCGGAATCTTTCCAACCATATCTCTTCTGCACCGAGCTGTTTGATTGTTCGCATGGTGTTAAAGCATTCCGTAACGAAGGCCCCTTTTGAAGCCGTATGCATAAGCTCGTTTGTTGATTTTTTCTGAATGATAGGAAGAATGAAAAAGCCAGCAAGGGCATATATTAGCAGCATGCCAATTGGGATCAGAACGAGCGGTCCGCCGATAAGTCCGATGGCAATTAAAAAGATGAAAATGAAGGGCATTTCCAGAAAGGCGAGGGCCATGGGACCAATGAAAAATTCGCGGATCATGTCGAACTCTCTAAAACGCGCAATTTTTGAGCCAAGGGATGTTCGTTCGGTCTGAGTAACAGGAAGAGACAGTATTTTTTGTAACACAGTACTGCCGATAATATAGTCAAGCCTGGCACCAATATAGGCGAGCATTGTGCCCCGGATTAAACGCAGGATAATATCGCAGAAGATAGCAATTCCAATACCGATTACCAGATATCCGAGCGTTTGGATGGATCCGGACCCAATAACCATATCGTAAACTGACATGATAAACAGAGGCGTTGCCAGTGCCAATATGTTCAAGAAGAACGTCATCAGCAGAATGCGGCGTATCAAGGGCATAAAGCGAGTCAGTACGGCTCTGAACCAATTTTGACCAGAATTCCACTGACCGATTTTTTCTTTTGGGATGGCATTAAAGAAAAAGGCTGTACCAACTTCTTTTAACGCCTGTTTTTTGGTGAGGGTGACATATTCTTGAAATTCGGCATCAAAAATATGAACCCCCTCCTGATCGGCAGAAAGGAGAACTTTAACCGACCCTTTATCTGCATCAAACAGGCAAGGAAATAATCTTGGATCCAGTTCAGCTAGGGGCGCTTGCTTTGACGTGCTGTCATAGTTCAAGTTTGCCAACGTACTTCTGAAATCCAATTGATCCATTGTGGATTTGAAATGCGGCATTGCTTCAACGATTTGTTCATTCTCGCCGCGCCAACCGAGCGCTTCAAGCAAGGGCGAAATGCACGCCGCATATTGTGTGTTGCGCCCCCAGTTTTCTTTTTCCGGGGCAGCCATTGTTGCACTTAGAAATGCCATTTAGTGTACAGCCTTTATCGTTCTAGTCGAACGTGGTTTTTCAAACTGAACCAGTTGGTCAACAGGTGTATCCAGAAGTTGTTTTTCAGAAATTTTGTATCCGAAATCCGCAATTTTCACCAAAGACGGGCGGTGACTGACCAATATGATGGTCGAATTTTCCTTAAGGCGTAAAAGTGCTTTCGTTAAAATTGCGTCACTTGCAAAATCCAGAGATGTATTGGCTTCATCAAACAAGATAATTTCAGGTTTACTGATGAGAGTGCGGGCAATCGCAATTCTTTGCCGGATGCCGCCAGGAAGACTTTCCACGGCTCCATCCCCAACGACGGTGTCATATCCCAGGGGCATTTTTTTAATTGCTTCATCCAGGCCTAGATTTTTGGATTGTATAAGAGCTTTATCGATCCAGTGGCCTGTCCGGAACATTGTCAGATTTTCCATAATCGTCCCGTGAAAGATGACACCATTTTGCGGCAAGTAGGAAATCCGTTTATGGAGAAGGTCTTTTGGAAGAGAGGAAAGATCTTCACCATTGAGCAGAATACGACCTTTTGTCGGTGAAATCAGTCCGGCAAGCATCCATAGGAAGGTTGTTTTTCCGCAGCCGTTTGACCCCGTAACGGCAGTGACGCTCCCTGCAGGAAAATGACAATTTGCATTTGTGAAGAGGTCTTCTTTGTCTCCATCATAACTAAAGGAAACATCTTCAAAGATAAGGTCAGCTCCAGTTTCGGCTGTTTGAAGATTATCTGAGGATAACTGGCTACCCTGTTCGTGGTGATTGGACGTCGTTCTTTCTTGCGGCAAATCCAAGAGTGTATTTACGCGAGCTCTGGATAACTGAATATTTTGGTAGTGGGTCCAGACTCCCATCGCTCGCAGCAACGGTTGAAGGGCCCTCCCTGACAATAATGTACAAGCAGCCAGACCACCAATGGTGAGTGTTTCTTCGATAACCAGAATGGAGCCGAAAGCGGCCACAGAGATCAGGGTCATTTGCGAAAATATAGAGCCTAGACTTTGCGCAATGCTATTTTGAAACGCGACGTTCTGAATAACACCCGCTGTTGACTCCTGAAGTCTCTCATAGCGTCTTACCATTTGAGCCTCCAGAGCGAGGCCTTTAACGGTATGAATACCGGTAAGTACTTCAATCAGGAAATTATATCGCCTGTCATCCCATGTGGCTCGCTCGTTGAGAGCTTTCTTAAGACCTTTTCCGACAAAAACCGTAATAATGCTGAAAATCAAAAATAGGCTTAGTGGGGCCAGAACCAGAATGCCGCCAATATAGCCAACCATCGCCAAAAAAATTATTGCGAATGGTAGATCTATGAAAACGAGCAGGTTGTTCCCAGACATGAATTCACGAAGAGTATCAATTGCATTGAAACGATGAAGGTAGACACCGGCTGCTTCCCGCTCGAAATGGACAATATCTGTTCCCATTGTTTTTGCCAGGGCTCTGCAACCGGCAATATGTTCAAATTTTGCACCTGCATAGGCGGTAACATAAGAGCGGCCAAGTCGGAAAAATGCCTCTAGAATGATTGCAATGCCAACTCCGATGACGAGCAATAACAGCGTGTCAGTCGCATTGTTTGGAACAATACGGTCATATACTTGCAAAATCATAATAGGGAGAGCCAACGCGAGTATATTCAATGCTGTAGAGGCAAGAATAATTTCTGTACGGCTTTGCGATAGGCGCGGCAAGGAGGCTTGACGCAACATTGGCTTGTCATCCCGCAGCGAAAAGTTCTTCAAATGCAGTTGTTCCCTAACTTGTATAAAATTACCAAATTCTAATCACGAGTGTGGCTCAAATATTAACTATACTCAGTGACAAAGATTTAATTTTCGTAAAAATGGTTTTTCTTGCCTGGGAATTATCTAATTTCTTCTAGATTAATAATTATTTAAATTAATATATGCTAATAGAACAAAACATTATGTTGGGCGATTTTCTGTTTGAATTTATTTCTTTGTATTGAGTAGTCCCTGTTATGAGTGAAAGTAATAAGCCAGCTGAAGGTGACCTGAAACAAGATTTAGAAAATTTGGCCTTTGGAGAAACCGCAGTAAAGCCATTGATTTCTGACAACGGCGATGAAAATACGGGAATTATCCATCCCGATGAAAGTGATCGATCTCTCGCCAATATTCATACAGGTAACCGCAGCAATTATGACGAGAGCGCTGATACGATAAGGAATGCAGGAGATTTCCTTAATACTGATTCATCGAAGACACAAGAAAGCGATAGTGCTAATCAGCGCGAAGAGTTTCAGAGTGAATTACCGCTGGAGGCAATAAATGTCGATATTTCGTTGGAGCCTTCTGCAACAGTAGAAGATAATCCATTGCCACAAGCCTCGGTCGGGGAGCAAGCTGATTTTCAGTTTTTAGAATCTCTTGTACCGGCTACGGAAATCAATCCTCAAGATCAAGAGCAAGAAGAGATAACCCCTTCGGTTGAACCGGTTGCTGTGGCCAGCGGGGCTTCACGTACGTCAGACGAATTTACTCAAAATGACGATGTGAGCACTCCGAGTGTTGATGAAGACGTGGTCGCCAATTCCGATGATGATGATGATGATGGATCCCTTGATGTTTCTGATGACGAAGGCTCCGATGACACTGTTGATGCTGATATTGAAGGTGGCAATGACGATACATCTGTTATTGAGAAAACATTCGAACCAACTGTAGAAGAA
>JAESPT010000235.1 GCA_016765515.1 Sneathiella sp.
ATATATAACGGTTATGTTATTGCGTTGTTCCATTGGAGCAAGATACCTTCCTCTGAATTTTTACATTGAGAATATTTAAGACGCCTCTCCTTGATATCGTTATTTTTCCTCGCCAATAAAGCTATTGAGAACGGGTGATCAGAAGGCTGGCGCAGAGCTAGCGAACAGGCTGGATGTTTGTCCGCGCGTCTCTTTCTAGGTTCAATGTGCATATTGTATTTTAGAATTTATTCGCAGGCTTCCTGTTAAGAAAAGTGTCCTTAGCTTGTCATAAAAATTCGATGTTGTAGCCAAAAAATGGATGGATAGGCTGCCAGCCAAATCCAGAAAAACCTATTCAAGCCAAACAGGCAGGCGTTCACGAAATGAAAAATAGCGGCAATTATCAGTCCAGTGATAAGGGTCACTTGTGTGAACAATGTCAGAGGGAATATGAGCTCAAACAGCATGACCGCCCATGACATCGCCCATAACAGCCGTGGCCAGTCCGCCAATGATCTCAAGGTTTCACTGACCGGGTAGGCAGAAAAACGAAATACATCTTCAAGTGCCTGGCCATTGCGCCAATCTGGATTTACGATCTTTACCCAGCCAGAAATAAAATAGGATAGCACGAGTTGCAGAGCTAAATATCCGAAAACAAGTTCCTGTCCTTGCCGTGAGGGTATGAAATGAACAAGGCACAAGCAACACAAGATGAGAAGGCTCATACGGTCACTACCGCCATTATACGGGCCTTGAAATCGCTTTAAAATGAACAGTCCGACAATAACTAGCGCGAGGCTAATCCACGGTGTTTGGAAACCGAGTATCAGAAAAATGCTCAGAATAAATCGTGGCAAAAATAACCGTTGCTCTTCCATTGGCGCACGAAAGTGTTCGATGCTTTGCTGAAGAAACGCCAGCCCCAACAGTATTTCGGTTAAACGAATTGCAAAATCCAGGCTCATGGATTTGCGGTTTCAATATATCGGTGTACGGGGGAGATAAACGTAATATCTTGATGTATTTCTGTGCCTTCCCTGCTCAAAAACACCAATCTGAACTGTAAATAGGGGGTTGCCATAGCATTGCGGGAACCTTGCTTTAGCTCAATTGCAATGCGATTTAGAATTTCCTGACTGCTGTGCTCTGTAGGGTTGGCCATCAGCCGTTCAGCGCAACTCACAAGAAAGAGTGATTCATTCCAGCGTGGGTTCCAGAACATGCGTTTCAACATGCTACTCACTGGTAGCTGTGATGGAAGGGGACGAAATTCTTGCCAACTAACAGGTGTCTCTTGCGCCGTTTCGAGCAAGGTAAATTCAATGCGAGGCGACGGAGCAATTGTATCGAAGAAACGCCACGAGGGGATCAATGCAGGTAAAAGCAGCTTTAAGGTTTGCAGTATGGTTTCAACGGGTGTGAAGCCCACTTATTCTTCCTGACGCAGTGTTCTTACTGTATTTGTTGCAGGGAATCCTATGCAGGGAGATGGATCATGTCAATATACTGTTACATGCGGGGTTATTTGCAACGTTTCGCACTCAGTCGTAATAAGAGTTCGCCTTATCCGGGTTGCCATCTACAGCGTTTACGGGGACATAAAAGCCGAGAAGGAGAAGATAAAGGAAATGCCCTTTGAGCTTCGCCGGAATGTGGTCACATTGATTATTCCCCTTTTAATTTTGGCCGGAGTATGTTTCGTATCGGAATGGGGGGGCTCTTGTGGTCGCGACGAAAAATATAGGAAAAGATATCATGAGCAATGACGAAAAACCCGGTTACAGGCTTCTGACAGGTGAAGATAATGATGCTTTTTGTCGTCGAGTAAGTAGCGCACTGGAAGATGGATACCAGCTTTATGGATCACCAGCCTGCACGTTTGATCCAAATACAAACAGAATGTTGGTTGCGCAAGCAGTGCTCAAACACGATTTTGGTGGCAGGTAGTAGGGGGCGCTCGTGGTTATAGATTCTGCGCAATTTGCTCTGTTCTTGATATCAACGCTGATCCTGAATATTACGCCTGGACCGGATATGATCTTTACCGCAGCCAACGGTATGCAGCGGGGAATGAAAGCTGGCGTTGTTTCCGCGACAGGAATTGGATTTGGCGCTCTTGTTCATGCCTCCTTTGCCGCTGTGGGGATTTCAGCCTTGATCGCGGCGTCAGATTTAGCCTTTGATATTTTGCGGTTTGCCGGAGCCACGTACCTGATTTGGATTGGTGTGAAAAGCTTTCGATCTGGGGCTGTAAGATTTGGCAACCTAACGGTTCCGATGATGCCGTACAGTGTTTTGTTTGCTCGGGGGGTGGTTACAAATATACTGAACCCAAAGGTTGCCTTATTTTTTATTGCTTTTTTACCTCAATTTATTGACCCGTCTGCTGGAAATGTAGCCCTGCAGATATTTGTCCTCGGTTGTCTGGTTGGTGTGAGCGGAACATTTGTTAATGGCCTTGTGGGTGTGTTTGCCGGTGGGGCAGGCCGATTATTTTTGCAAAACCCCACATCGGCTAAATGGATATCCCGTGTTTCCGGCTGCCTTCTTGTTGGTTTGGGAATGCGTTTGTTGTTTTTGGAGCGAAATTGAATGTCGAAACCTCTGTTGGTTCTTGGAAATAAACGATATTCGTCCTGGTCATTGCGGGGTTATCTTGCTTTGAAATTTGCCGGTTTGGACTTTGAGCAAACGGTTATTCCGCTTTTCCAGGAAGATACTCATGCCAGAATGAAGGCTCTTGGGCCGAATGCGCCAGCCAGAGTGCCGATGCTGATTCAAGGGGATCATGTTGTTTGGGATACTACTTCATTGATGGAGTTTGCCGCAGAAAATTCCAAATTAGGTGACTTATGGCCAACGGATATGTTTGAACGTGCTCACGCACGGTCAATTTGCGCTGAAATGCATTCGGGGTTTGTTGCTCTGCGGGAGCATATCCCGATGAACCTCTCTCGAAAGGATCCCTACGAAGATCAGCCAGAAGATGTCCGAACTGATATAGATCGTATCCTTGAGGTTTGGACTGATTGCCGGAAAAAATATAAAGAATCCGGACCGTATCTTTTTGGAAAATTATCCATGGCGGATGCGGCCTTTGCCCCTGTGGTTGCCCGGTTCAAAAGCAGGTCTATTCCTGTCGATGACATCAGCAAAGCGTATATGGAAAGTATCTGGGCCCTTCCTGCTTTTGCTGAGTGGCGAGAAGATGCATCAAACGAGAAATGGATTATCGATCAATGAGCGGGCTATAAAAAAGGCGCAACATTTTGTTTCCTACCCGAAACGGTTTATATATTCCAATCCAAATAAGGACATGAAGTCAGATTATGCTGGATCTCATTATTCGAAATGCGCGCCTTGCAGGCGGTTCGGAAGAACGTGTTGATATCGGTTGCAAACTGGGAAAAATAGTTGAGCTCGGCGCTCGAATAAATGAGAAAGCAGAAAGAGAATATGATGCCAAGGGGTATCTGGTCTCGCCGCCTTTTGTCGACAGCCATTTCCATATGGATTCGGCGCTTTCCTATGGCCGGCCGCGGATCAATCGTTCAGGGACGCTATTGGAAGGAATTGAACTTTGGCGTGAGGCCAAGCCGCATTTAACGTCTGACGATATAAAGAAGCGGGCGCTACAGCTTTGTCATTGGGCGATTGCAAAAGGTAATCTGGCAATCCGATCTCATGTTGATATATGTGACCCCAGCTTGGTCGCCGTTGAAACTCTTTTGGATGTTGCGAAAGAGATGAAACCTTATATTGACCTGCAACTGGTGGCGTTTCCTCAGGACGGTTTTTATAGAGATCCAAATGCCGAACAGTTGTTGATCCGTGCGCTTGATAAAGGGGTTCATGTGGTGGGCGGGATACCCCATTTTGAGCGCACAATGCACGACGGCAGTTTGTCTATCACCAGACTTTGCGAAATCGCGGCAGAACGGGGTCTTATGGTGGATATGCACTGTGACGAGAGTGATGATCCTATGTCACGGCATGTGGAGATGTTGGCCCGGGAGACGACCCGATTGGGACTTCAGGGGCGCGTCGCAGGATCTCACCTTACGTCGATGCATTCCATGGATGACTATTATGTATCAAAATTAATTCCATTAATGTGTGAAGCAGAACTCCATGTGATCCCAAATCCGCTGATCAATATTACGTTGCAGGGCCGGCATGATAGCTACCCCAAAAGACGGGGCATGACACGAGTAAAAGAATTGATGGCGGCGGGGCTTAATGTCGCGTGTGGCCATGATTGTGTCATGGATCCGTGGTATTCTCTGGGGAGCCACGACATGCTCGAAGTTGCTGTTATGGGGCTGCATGTTGGCCAGATGACAGGGCAGAGTGAAATGCTGGATATGTACCGATCAGTCACGTTTAACGGTGCAAAAGCGTTGGGGCTTGAAAATTATGGTCTTGAGGTTGGGTGCAATGCAGACTTTGTCATATTGCAGGCAAAAAATGAGGTTGAGGCTTTGCGTCTGCGGCCTGCTCGTCTCCGTGTGTTTCGTCGGGGTATATCAATCTCGGAAACGCCTGAACACATTCCTTCACTGACATTAGACGGAAAAAATGTCCCAATAAATTTCACCCTTGATTAAAAGAAATATGAGCGAGACTTTTAGCTTCAAGAATTTTTTCCGACAGGTCCGCTTTTCGAAAGGGTTTTTGAAGGATGACGGTACTATCATCCAGTTTTGTCTGGCTGGAGATAAAATCTTTTGTGTATCCTGTCATAAGGAGAACAGGTAACCCATTGGATATTTTTCGGGCCTTTTTTGCCAGTTCTTCACCATTCATGCCACCCTCTAGAACATAATCTGTGAGCAAGAGGTTTAGCCTTGGATTTTGCTGCATTATTTGTAGCGCAGTATCTGCATTCTTGGCTTCAAGAACTCTATAGTTCATGGTTTGCAGCAAATTTAATGCAAGCAGCCGAATATCTGGATTATCTTCTACAAGGAGGACTGTTTGGCGCTCCGCAATTGGTATTTCACTTTTAATGTTTGACGCTGCAGTAATTTTTGGCACGTATCTGGGAAGGTAGATGCGTGCCACCGTCCCATGCCCAACCTCACTGTAAATTGAGACGTGACCACTGGATTGTTTGACAAAACCAAACACCATACTAAGGCCCATTCCGGATCGCTGGCCAAAATCCTCTGTTGTGAAGAAAGGGTCGAAAACATGATCAATGTTTTCCCGGGATATTCCTTCACCGGTATCACTTATGGATATTTGTACATATTGACCAGCAACCAGATCCAACTGAGCCGTCACATATTCATCGTCAAGATCGGCATTAGAGGTTTCTATGGTTAGCTTGCCACCCTCAGGCATAGAATCCCTGGCATTCAAACAAAGATTTAGAATGGCACCTTCCAGCCTCGCCGGGTCGGCAAGGCAATCCCAAGTATCGTCACCAAGCTTCAAGTCAACCTTAACCTGCGCCCCAACCTGGCTGGTTAATATACTGCCAATCTCTTTGAGTTTTGCATTTGTCTGCACGCATTCTGGAAGAAGGGGCTGATTTCGGGAATAGGCGAGGAGTTTTTGAGTGAGTTCGGCGCCTCGTTCAGACGAGGTCAAAATTCTATTAAGCAGTCGATCGGTACTGTCCGAGCTGCCCGACAACTTGTCGATTAACAACTCTGTATGACCCAGGATTATCGCAAGAATATTATTGAAATCATGGGCAATACCCCCAGCTAATCTGCCCAGAACCTGAAGGCGCTGATTCCGTTGGATCTGGACTTCCAGTTTTCGCTTCTCACCTATTTCTATAATGCTGCATTGAATGTACTTCTTCTCTGATAATGTATAGGCAACTAACCGAACTTCACAGAGCAGTTGGTGACCTTGCCGATCAATAAGCTGCCATTCAAATGTTGGGACTTTTCCAGACAATGCCTGACGAACGTATCGGCGACAAAGCTGACGGGAGGTGACATCATCCTTCTGAAGTTCTGGATATAGATTGTCCGATTCAATTTGTTGTAAAAATGGAGTGGAGTAACCCAATAGTTCCGATGCACTTCGATTTGTATCGACACATTGACGCTCTTTGAGATCGAACAGAATTATCGCTTCAGGGGCATTTTCAACAAGTAGTCTGTATCGTGCCTCATTCTCCTGAAGGGATCGGTACATATTCTGCTGATCGGTGGTATTGGTTATGGCTGAAAGAACGGCATCCTGACCTTGATAGGTGATTTTTTTACTGGCAAGAATAGTATCAAATTTCTCTTTACCCTTTAATCCGAACTTAATTTTCTTCTGGAGGATTTCGCCAGTAAGATCCAGCATCTTGGCCGCGCTTTTCAGATCGTTGAGGTCGGTATAAAATTCCCGGTTGTTCCGGCCAATTATATTTTCCTGATCTAGATTAATGGCACGGCAAAGTTGTTTGTTGGCGACAATAATATTTCCATCCACAGAGGACGTGATCAGCATGGGTAACGGAGATATATCCAATAATTTTTGGATGTCGGCCGCGGAGAGGTCAGTCTTGGAAGAGATCGCATCGTTTAAGGGGTGCTTTGAATCTTCTAGTTTCGAATGCGCGGATATTTGAGATTCAAGTTCAAAATTTCTTTTAGTCAATGCGTCAATCTTCGACTGCATTGTTTCTATAATGGTTTTTGACCTGCCGGTCCCGTTGGTAGCAGATTTGCCCACAGAATATACCTGACTTCAGAGACAGAGCTCTAAAGTATAATAAACAAGAATTATTAAGCTAGTGCTAATATAATTATAATCTTGATGTCAATTTCTATTTCGGTGAGAAAACATCCATAACAAGATTTGATCCTCGAATTACCTGGTTCGAATGACAGATGAAAGAAGTGTCAATTTTGGACGCGATATCTTCTGATACCAAGATGGATGACGGGAGAGTTTTCGTAAGGTCTTGCAATCTACTGGCAATATTTACAGCGGGTCCAATGACAGAAAAATCCAGCCGTTCAGGGGTACCGATGTTTCCGAACATAACGTTCCCCAAATGAATGCCAATGCCAAATCCTGAAAGGCCATCCTTTTCAAAAGTTCTATCAAAGTTCACCTCAGCCTGCAGGGCAGCGTTGACAGCGTTCAGGGCCGCTTGCTCTTCCTGACATTCATCAGATGCCGGAAATATTGCCAAAAAGCCGTCTCCCAAAAATTTGAGGATTTCACCGTTATTTTCAAAAACAGTGTTTGCCATATATTCAAGAAATTTGTTCAAGAGGGACAAGTACGTCTTTTCATTGAGTTTAAACGCAAGTTCTGTGGATTTTCTTAGATCACAGATCCAGATAACCGCCCTTGTGGTCGATCCATCGCCTCTTTGTGTAGCACCTTTTAAAATTTCCTCACTGGGCGTTTTCCCCAAATATGCCGTTAATATATTGTCCAAAGTCTGCTCTCGCTTATAAATTCGAGCGGCTGAAGCGAACAATGTGGAGAGCCGGCGGAGAATTACAATGTGATCGCTGG
>JAESPT010000236.1 GCA_016765515.1 Sneathiella sp.
CAGAGGAAATGCGCGGGATCTTCTCAAAAGAAGAGTTTAACCTGGTCATCCTGGACCTCATGCTTCCCGGTGAAGACGGATTGAGCCTGACACGATATCTAAAGGAACGATCCGATGTTGGGGTTATTATCCTCACAGGCAAAGGGGAAAGCGTCGACCTCATAATCGGCCTTGAAATGGGCGCCGATGATTATGTGGCCAAACCCTATAATCGCCGAGAACTCCTGGCTAGAATCAAAAGTGTTCTAAGAAGAATTGGCAAACACCTCGATCACTCAACAAATGGAGATGGGCTTAAGTCTCAAGTTGTTTTCTCGGGCTGGTCTTTGGACCTTCCTCACCACAAACTTGCCGCTCCAGATGGATCTGATGTTCCGTTGACGATGGCTGAGTTTCAGTTGCTACGGGTTCTTCTTGAAAATCCCGGTCAACCCGTTGAACGGGACAAACTGAGTCTCAAGATCTTTAACAAGGAACTTAAAGAAAACAGCCGCAATATTGATGCGCTAGTCCGACGTCTTCGCCAAAAACTCGAAATTGATGAAGATCAGTCGCAAATGATCAAGTCCGTTCGGGGTTCCGGCTATACTATCCTGACGACCCTTGAATAGACGATTGGCAATATTTTTCACAGAATTTGTATTTCACTGAACTGCTCTATTGACCCAATTAAAATCATCGTTATAGTGCGCCTACTTCCACGGATTTGCCCCTGTGGCGGAATTGGTAGACGCGACAGATTCAAAATCTGTTGTCCATAGGGCGTCCCCGTTCGAGTCGGGGCAGGGGCACCATAAAAATCAACGACTTGCAGACTATGGAAAATCCGTTTTCCACGATTATTATTGCCGAGTAATCACATAGGAAACACGACTTTCGGTTTTTCGGCACCTCAGATTTAGCATAATTGTCGTATTCTCTCTTCTCCTGGATTAACACTTGGCAATCCCGGTGAATTTTTACCATCATTCCGATATTTATACTCGCTTAAAAGGACTCCATCATACTTCAGCCTGTGACGCCGCCAACTCTGATAATTGCTCGCCTATCGTGAACTTGACGAGATCCGTACCTAACTGAAGTTGTCGGTGTTATATTCCAAGACCCGGTCCTGATGTAAATTGGAGATAAACAACGACAATATGAATTTGACAGAAGAGTGCGACAGGATGGCGGTAATTATCGAAAGTGGCATTCAGAATGCCACTAAATCGTCAAAATCGGAGATGACGGGTGAGTGCAGAAAATAATTCTTCTGAGAATGGTATGCATAACGTATGATTTTGTTGAATTTGGAGATTACATGAAAAATCTCGGTTTATAGGATTTAATCTAATGTGTTGTTGTAACCACTGGTTTTATACAGTTCCCCACGAAATCATTACATATGTTTGATTATAGTGAGAGGGGAGCTTGGCGTCCGAAAATATTCTTTGCCTGTTATGCAGGGATAGCCTTACTTGCCGTCAGTTTATTGTGGCAACCAACAGCCATGATTTGGCGGCAGATTGATGAAGTGGCTTATTATACTCTCAACGGCTCACTTGATGGAAACCCAGCGTGGACATATTTTTGGGGGCACCTAACCACATCAAAAGCAAATATTTTTATTGGAACCATCATGGTTCTGCCGCTTCTTTGGGTCCTTGCATTTAATCGATCTCAGACAGCGGTAAAGCGTTTTTCTACAGTAACTCTGGTTGTTCTATTCGTTAGCGTGGGTGTCCTCATCGCCAAAACGTGTTTTGATGGTGTTAACCGGATTAGCCCTTCTCTTGAACTCCTTCCTTTTTATGACATGAACTTATTGGTCGACGGAATAAAGGCCAAAACCGGGTCCACCAAGTCTTTTCCTGGAGATCATGCTGTTACGACATTGATTTATGCGGTTTTGGTCATTGCTTTTATGAGAAGCCGAATGCTCACTACTTTCGCTATAATTGTCGCAATAATCAATACATTACCACGCCTTTTTGCAGGCAGTCATTGGCTTAGCGACATAGTTGTTGGGAGTGGGGCTCTGGCTCTGTTTATATTTCCCTTCGCTTTGGCAACCCCATCCCTACGCCTTACGGAAATGATTTGGCGTCAGGTGTTTTCCCTTCTCAACCAGTCAGTTGCTACATTTTTTCGAAAATCACACTAAGTGCGCTATTTCAATGAGCTATACTGGTGCCATCTGTAAAAAGACTATTATTTCAGGCAATCTTTGCTGGATAAAGTCCTGACGGTAACCTCTCAGCCCCTCCGCGTATTTCTGACAAAACTACAACCATTATTCTTCAAGGGAAGGCGCTATCAATGTCAACAATTGTCCGCATGTGGGGTGCCGACATGATTCCTTTTGTGAAATGAAGAAATTCAGGGTATGAGCCCTCTTTAACAGGGCTGGAAATACTATCTAAAACGCCAATCTTGTCTGTGTAGTGGTGTCTGGGGTTTTACCCCCTCGACTGTCTGGTAATACCCGTATTTCACTCGAAAACAAATGATCCAGGCAAGCAGATGACTTTCAGGGACCCAATAACATTCTTGGGGTGAACGATAAAACCCGTCATAAATTTCTCATTCGGTTATGTGTCATCCGGGGAGTAGAATTATAGATGTCATGACATTACTCTTGAAGCCTTCGTAACCAGCACAAAAAAAAGCCCGCGAGCTTTCGCCCGCGAGCTTTCTGAATAAAATCAGGATACAACTTAACGGTAGTCGTATTTGCCGTTTTTCCATTCATACCAAACATAACCAGGAAGTTTCACGTCCCCTTTGGCATCAAAACCAAGTTCACCGAGCACTGTCTGGAATTTACCAGAGTTCAGCGCTTTCATGACGGGTTCAAGATCTGTAGATTTTGCTGTAGTGGCAGCTTGCGCCCATGCCTGGATAGCAGCATAAGTGTAAAGTACATACCCTTCAGGATCGATACCCTTGTCCATGAAAGTCTTCACTTGGCTAGCGGCCATTGGATTTTTTCTTGGATCTGGAGAAAAGGAGAACAGAGTTCCTTCACCCGTTTTACCCGTGATTGACCAATATTCAGCAGAAACCAGTGCGTCACCAGATACAAGCTGAGTTTTCATGCCCTGATCACGCATCTGACGAACGATCAAACCAGCTTCAGTGTGATATCCACCAACGTATGCGACATCAATCGCAGCCTGTTTCATTTTAGAAACAAGAGCTGTGTAATCTTTTTCGCCCGCTGTATAGGCTTCATACATAGAGGCTTTTCCGCCAGCCGCTTCGTATGCTTTTTTTGTTTCGTCCGCAAGACCTTTACCGTACGCAGTCTTGTCGTGAAGAATAGCAATCTTTTTGCCTTTAAACTCATTGGCAAGCAACGCACCAGCAACAAGTCCTTGCTGATCATCACGTCCACAGACGCGGTAAACATTTGGTCCACCTTCGTCCGTCAGCTTTGGATTTGTTGAAGCTGGTGAAATCTGAATGATACCTTCTTCTTCATAAACCTTTGACGCTGGAATGGAGGAGCCAGAACAGAAATGGCCCGCCATGAAGACAACGCCTTTAGAGACCATCTGGTTGGCAATAGCCACAGCCTGCTTCGGATCGCAGGCATCATCGCCGACGGTCAGAACAAGTTGTTCACCGTTAACGCCGCCTGCAGCATTAATATCTGCAACAGCTTGTTCAGCACCTGCACGCATCTGCGCACCAAAGCTTGCATACTGGCCGGTCATTGGACCTGCAGTTGCGATCTGAATATCAGCCCATGCGCTGCCTGCCATCAACACACCGGCTGACAACATTGTCGCTGCCATAAGAAATTTTTTCATCTATTTCGTCTCCCTAGTTAGTAGATGTCTCATATCACCCGATCCTGATCATCCTGCAATACAGGTAGAATTGCAAAGGGTAATTTCTCTTAAAAGGTCTGTATATCGATACAGATTCCTTTCAAATTCTCTATTTTTCTCGCCACGCAAACGGCCCGTTCCTGGCATATAGCCAAGGATATTGAGTAACCATTTGCCCGACCATCATCAACCTGTGCCCTACGAGCGCAATTCCCATAAGAACAAGTGTATCGACAATATAGTATTGCAGGGACAGAAGCGTCCCTTCAAAGAGCGCAAAATGAAAGAATCGCACGGCCGCTCCCAAACCCAGCATATACAGCGTTGGTTGCACAGGGGAGCGCCA
>JAESPT010000237.1 GCA_016765515.1 Sneathiella sp.
ACATTTACCGCCCTGAATGAACAACCAACTCTTGTTACAGCCACCGTTCAACAGCCTCCCCTAAATTCAACGATCGAATGGACCTCTGGATCCAAAAACATTTTGACGGGCGCCCAGCTTGCTCTCATTGTCTCCACACCCTCAGAATCTGAACCGACCCCAAAATCCGGTATTGCAACCACTGGAACCGTTATCGGACTATCTGGAGCATCGAAATCTTCTACCGGAACGTCAATGACAACGTTACATGTACAAACGGTCGCTTTTGGAAGCATCAGTTATGTAAGTACATCCCCTCCTCAGGTAGGGAGTCATCTTAGTTTTCTTGCCTTGGAAGATTTACAACAATTTCCACTATCCACCCTGCCGCCAGGGTCGAACGCTTTCAAAACATCCCCCATTCCTATTATGGCAGAATGGGAAAACCTTCGCGATGCGATGAATGTTTTGTTAGCAAAATATCCTGCACAAGCTCTTTCAATCTTAAATCAACGTATCCCCTCCGCGAATAGCCAACTTGGGGCCAGTCTTCTTTTTTTCCTGTCAGCCATGAATGGAGGCGGCTTGGATAAATGGTTAGGCCAAGACTTTCGTAGTTCGCTGGAAAATGCAGGTCGGCATGGAATGCTTGCAAATTTAGATGATGATTTTGCGACTCTGGCACGGATAAATTCGGACCCCGGGGGGAATGATTGGAAAAACCTGACATTCCCTTTCTACGATGGCGCAATACTCCGGCAGATCAAGATATTCTACCGCCAACGGAATAAAAATCCGCAGAAAAGTGATGAAGAATCCACGCGATTTGTCATAGAACTGGATCTGTCAAAAAGCGGTCCCGCACAATTGGATGGGTTATTTAACAAACAGCATTTTGACCTTGTATTCAGATCTCAACAAGTTCTGCCAGACGATCTCAAACAGCATGTCCTCAGTATTTTTCATGATAATCTGGAAATAACGGGAATACAGGGAAAGCTGGTTTTCCAACGGACCATTCCCTTCCCTGTCCATCCGACCGAAGAATGGGAGAATACCAAACACGATATTCTGGATGCTTGAAACTCCCTTTCCGGTCTCAATTATCCATTCCGAACTTGATTGAGAAACCGTTCTACTTCCTCATCCAATCCACTGACATCAGAAACCAATTTACCGGCAACATCTTGAACTTTGGAGGCTGATTGGCCGGTAGAATTCGCTGTTTCGTTGACAGATCCTATGGTGATTGTCACATTCTGTGCACCTTCTGCTGCAAGCTGCACACTGCGACTGATTTCACTTGTTGCAGCCCCCTGTTCTTCAACAGCTGCGGAAATGGAAGTAGCTATCTCATTGATCTGACCAATGGTCGTTCCAATACCTCCATTCGCTTTCACAGCATTTTTGGTTTGATCTTGTACAGTTTTGATTTGTTCGGAAATATCTTCTGTCGCTTTAGCGGTTTGAGTTGCCAAATTTTTCACTTCACTCGCAACAACCGCAAACCCCTTGCCAGCTTCTCCCGCACGGGCAGCCTCAATCGTTGCATTCAAAGCAAGCAAATTTGTTTGCCCGGCAATATCATTAATTAATCCAACGACATCGCCAATTTTTGAAGCAGCTTCATCCAGGCTTTTAACCATATTGTTGGATCGATCTGCTTCAATAACAGCTTCTCCGGCAATATTTGCCGCTTGTCCAACTTGTCTGCTAATTTCGTTGATTGAAGAGGAAAGTTCTTCTGTCGCAGCGGCTACTGAGTTAATGCTATTGCTGGACATCTCCGAGGCTGAGGCCACCGTTCCTGTAAGGGTTGTTGTTTCTTCTGCCGATGATTTCATTGATTGGGAAAGCGTTGTCATTTCTTCCGTCGCGGAGGCAAATCTTGTCACCAGATGTTTGACACTCCCTTCAAATTCGCTGGCAAGTTTACTCATCTCTTCGCGTTTTTCTGCTTCCGCTTCTGTAGTTAGGCGTTCTTTTTCCAATTGCGCTGATTGCTGATTATCCAGGCGTTCTTTTTCAAGAAGCTCTTTTTCATCGTCTCGTTTTCGACGTTCTTCCTCTGCAACAGCTCTATCCAATTCTGCTTGTCTTGCCGCGTCTCTAAATCCGACAAGCGCAAACCCTAGTCTCGCTATTTCATCGTTTCCTTCACGATAAATGCTGGACTTCAAGTCTCCATCAGATAGTTTGCGTGCAGATCCCACCATCATCAATAACCGGCGAATGATACTTCTTGCAATATAGAGCCAGCCGATGGCCAGCGCGATGGCAACTGCGGCAATGGCGACAACAGCTAAAATTATTTTTATTTGCTCGGCCAGCGTCGAATTTTTTTGCGTCGCCTGCTGAACAGAATCCTCAACGGCAGTTACAAATGTATTTGCATTAACTGACAATTTTTCTGACAAGTCGCGACTTTGCTTAAGAATTTTTTCAACGGCTATACTGGCCTCTAGTTCTGCGGCCCTAATTTCGAAAACCAGTTGTTGGTCAGTACCCGTTGAACCGATAAGTAATAATTCATCAAACAATGCCGACAGGTTCTTGACGGCCTTGCCTTTTCCTTTCGCCTGGATCTTCGACAAGGGTGTTGCCATTGAAGAGAGGGACGACAGAAAATCACTTTCCAGTTTTTTCACCGCTTCCAATGTATCCGCCAATGCCCCTTCTGCCAGCAAACTCAGCATCAGAAAACCATTACTTTGAAAACTCAGAATGGTCTCCTGAAAAAAGAGGAGCTGCTGATTGCTCTTTGCCAGTTGATCGGTGTCGTATTCTGGTTGTTTTCCAGTCAACGCTGTTTCAACAGCTGTCTCAACCAGCTCTTCCATTAAGTCTTCATTTTTGAAAAGCTGAAAACGCAGGGGAATCAGAAGAGGGCTGATTTCCTTTTTCAAAACTTCCCTCAATATATTCAAACGTTTAAGTTTCTCCTGCCTGAGGGTTGTCAATGCCAAGCGTTTTTTTACAAGATCGTCAAGCTCAGTGAGTATTGGAAGCAAAATTTGCAAGTTGCTCTCAATCTTGATGAGTGCAGGATCTTCTTCTACAAAAATATGGAGTTTTTCGAGACGGATTTTTGCGGTTTGGATTGAAACATTCAATTTTTGAATACTGTTTGCCCGTTCTCCATCATTTGTCGCAAGCCCCAATTGTGGTGCTTCGGCAGCAATAAGCGTCGTATCATTGGCAAGTTTCAGTGCAAGAGAAATCGCCGGAACTTCTTTTTCAATAATACTTTTTTGAGCATCCGAGAGTGTATCGAGGCTTAACCAGGCAACACCACCGATTAGAAGAGTAAGTGCACTAACGATCGAAAATGCTGATATGAGCCTGAAGCCAATTCCGAATTTGGAATATTGTTGTTTTTGTTTTTTGCCGGAGACTTCTTTTGCTGTTTTCCTGAATTTAATATTGACTGCTTTTAACATTTATTCTTACCGAAATCCGGCCCCCTATTAACAACTTAACCCCGTATCCGGTAAAATAGAGGGAATAGGGTTAATTTTCCCTTTATGCTATTACAGGTAATGGGAATAAAGGGAGATCAGAAAACATACTCATCCAAAAGCGGCATTTCGAAGACGATGAGACAAACTATTTATTAAAGTAAATTATAAAATTAGAATTTACTAGATGATACCGCTAACACACTGATAAAATAAAAAAACAAATAGATGCTATTCTTTTTTGTCATCGTCCAGCCGTTTATTCTACCGAAATTTCA
>JAESPT010000238.1 GCA_016765515.1 Sneathiella sp.
CCTTCTCTAAGCCAGTATTCGTTGCTCATTCTGAAAGACAATGATCTTCAGCAACGCGTATTGACGGCAATAGTAAACCGCCGCAGGGCATCCCGGCAATAAAAGAAGGAGAAGGGTATCGGCGTGTTAGGAAAATTGGAAGCCAGCGAACGATGTTCATGCAACAACAAGTTCCGGCCAGCTTCCAGATAGAGGCCTTAATTTTCTACGTATTTTGCGATGATCTTGTCATATTCACCACTTGACCGAATTTCTTTCAGGCCCGCATTAAAATCATCCCGAATTGAGGCGTCTTTGAAACCAACTGAATATTCAGTTGGCGGGAAAATTTTATTGAACATCACTTCTTTTATCTCAATTTGACTGGCTATCTGTTTATTGTAATAAAGAAAAATTCTAAAATCCCCAACAACAGCATCTGTCCGCCCAGTCATGAGCAGTTTATTTTGCGCTGCTTGATCGCCAACCTCACGGTAGCTTTTGTTGCCTTTCGACATAGCGGCGAATTCATCTCCAAGATAAATGCTGGCATTTCTAAAGGCGACAACTCTGAGGGAACCGAGATCCCCAACGGAACCAACCGCCGGCCCGCCATCTTTCAGGGTTGTTGCTACATTTTGATAGGCAATATGACTATCTGAATATTCTGCTTTGACACCTGAAGAGGCCGTCAGTGTACTCGCCGCATCAATCTTGCCATCGGTCAAGTCTTGCCCGACTCGACCGAAAGGAACAAAACGAACTCTCACTGTATGACCTTTTTTTGCAAGAGCCGCCCGGACGATATCAACTTCAATACCGGAGTCAGTTTCCTTGATTCCGTATGGGGGTAATATCCCCTGCCCCAAATGGATCTCTGCAGCCTGGCTTGGTAACGAAAATGAAATAAGGACCAAGGCACCAATAAATGGTACAAGATTTTTTTTAAATAACCTTAAATGTAACATCGAAATATTGCTCCAAAAAAAACTGACCAAACGGTCAAATTTAACTTAATTGCTAAATATTAATAATAATCTAATTCTTTGAGTAATATTGACTGAGAATTAGTTCAGATTATTCAAAAGGAAATGGAAAATTTCTCCCGCCACATCGCAGATTAGCTTTTCAATCATATTAATTTGAAGAGAGGTATGACAGGATACAGTCAGAGATATTTCTTTCATTGCGGTCATATTCAGATGGACACAGACAACAGCCCTGAAGTGATAGATGTCAGCCCTGTTGTTGACTGGCTGGTAGAGGGAGCGCCCGGAGCCCCACTCTCTCAAGATATCCTGCTCCATCTTGCCACCCGATTAATTGATTGTGGCATCCCCCTTCACAGATCAGCGGTTTTTGTAACAACTTTGCATCCTAACGTGATGGGCCGTGCCTTTTTCTGGCGTGAAGGAGAGACAAAAGTAGAAGTTGGGGAGGCTCAATACAGTATTCTGGATACAGATGAATACAAGAAAAGCCCTATCGTTTATGTCAGTAAAACAAATAAGGAAGTGAGGCGGCACCTGGCAAATCCAGACTGCCCTGACGATTTTAGTATTTTACAGGGGCTGAGGGATGATGGCGTCACAGATTATCTGATGACACCTCTGGAGTTTACCAATGGGGAAATTCATGGGGTCAGCTGGTCAACCAGACAACCTAGTGGATTTAACGATCAGCAACTTACTGGACTAAGACGGATACAGCCTGCCTTGTCCCGCCTGGCAGAAATCATGGCGCTTAAACGCCTCTCACGAAACTTGCTGGATGCCTATCTCGGTCATCAGTCCGGCGAAAAAGTGCTCTCAGGAAAAATAAAACGCGGAGACGGTGAAGATATTCTGGCGGTGATCTGGTTTTGCGATTTACGCGGATCGACCACACTTGCGGACACAATGCCAAGACCCGAATACTTGGCGCTTCTCAATCAATATTTTGAATGCATGGCCGGCGCAATTCTTGATGGAGGCGGAGAAGTCCTCAAATATATCGGGGATGCGGTCCTTGGAATTTTCCCAATCGACAGAAAGACGGATAATTACAAAGACACTTGTTCACTCGCGATTGGTGCGGCCAATGACGCTATCCAACGGATGAAGGATTTGAACAAGAACCGATTGCAAAATGACCAAGATGAGCTTTTCTATGGTATTGGCCTCCATCTTGGAGAAGTCATGTATGGCAATATCGGCACCCCTGAGCGCATTGAGTTCGGTGTGATCGGCGCAGCTGTCAACGAAGCATCGCGGATTGAAGGGATGACAAAATTGCTAAAAAGAAACATCCTCATTTCCGGCGAAGTAGCCCAACAACTGGACGATAAATGGCATTCTCTTGGTCACCATTCCCTGCGCGGTGTCGGTGAAGAGATCGAACTTTTCATTCCCCATTCCAAGTGAATCTGGAGCCTTTAGCGTGAAGGGGACACGGATAAAACCCGGGAGGCAGGGAAGAGCAAATTCACACGCGTCCCTTTGCCCAATTGGCTTGAGATTTCTATGCTACCATCGTGAATTTCCATCATTTTACTAGCAAGCGGTAGTCCCAATCCAGTTCCCTTGTTACTGGCCTCATAGGCACTTTTAACCATACCAAAGGGTGTGAGAGCCGTTTTGACACCCTCCTCGTCCATTCCTATACCGGTATCAACTACACTAATCTGGAAATCACCCTCCTCTGTGAATTTCTTGCTGATCTGAACGGTTCCATCTCGAGGTGTAAATTTAATCGCGTTACTGAGCAGATTGACGATTATCTGTTTAATAAGTCGCACATCTCCATACAATTTTACATCCCCTGTTCCGGCACCATTCTCTATTTGGACCTTCGCTTCCTTCGCTTGCATTTTTACCATGAGAATTGACTCAACAAGCGCTTCAGTGAAATCCAGCTCTTTTTCATCTGTTTCAAATTTGTCTGCTTCTATGGAGGAGATATCGAGAATGTCATCAATGATATTCAAGAGATGCTTGCCTGACAGATGAATGTCATCTGCATATTCTTCATATTTCTTGTGATTAAGGGGGCCTAGGACCTTAGTGCTCATAACCTCGGAAAATCCTATAATTGCATTGAGTGGAGTCCGCAATTCATGGCTCATGGACGCGAGAAAATTACTTTTCGCTTTATTCGATGCCTCGGCCTCTCGTCTAAGATCAGCAAGTGCATCAACCTGGCGGGCAATAGCCGAGAAGACAAGTCGTATCAGGAGCAAGAATATAGCGGTACCGAAGACGCTCAGCAAAAGCACCCTGAGCCAGGTCACTGATAGTTCATCGCCTAATTGAACTTCCAGTTCTTTTTGTCTGTTCTGCTCAAATTGAACAAAATTTGCCCAATAAAGTTCGAAGTCGAAAATCTGTGTTTCAAATTCCTCCAGCAATTGCTTCTTACGGAGCTGAAGGGACAAATAATCCCGGCGCAGTGAATAGAGACCACCTTCACCAACATAAATGGTTTGGTGCTGATCATCTGTAATATACCCTTTTCCGAACAACGCTACCTGAAGCGCATTTAACTCTTTTCTCACAATAATTTCGCCTGTACCATCCACGAGGCTGAGAGATCTTAGATCACGAAGTAAGCGCTCTAGACTTGGTTTTAATTTGTTGTCCTTCAAGTCGGACAAATGATCAAATTGATCTTCACCGGCCAGCACTTCCACCAGTCTCTGGATATCTGTTAAATCAATGATAAGGTTGCTTTGAGTTCCACGAATTTTGCTGATGTGTATTTCAACGATTTCCCGGGCAAGCCGATCCACGTCCCCAGGTTCAGCTTGCCGGTACTCCTTTATTTTCATTGCAGATCGAATACGTTCCCGGCCTACGACGCCATCAATAATTGATTGTATCTTGTAGAGCCTGTTTCGCACGTCATTCAGAGTGCGTTCACGACTAATATCATCAAAAAGAAGATCGTTTTTCCGACGCCACAAATGCACCCGTGCTAACAAATTGACAAAACTCTCTCCCTTACTCTGCAATGTCTGACGGATTTCACTTTTATTTTCAGGCAATTGGCTCAGGAGTTCGCCAACGACTTCACGATATTCTGCAATAGGTATTTTCCCCAACAACCACGAGACAGTCTCATCAGGATTGAGCGTATCCACTACCGCGGCTCGAACTTCCCCCAGTAGCAACCTTATCTCTATCGACTTTTCTCCAAAACGAGCCTTTTGTGAGGTTATTTCTGCAAGCTGATCCCGTTGGTTCAGAATCCCCCATCCCATGGATAAATTCACCACTAAAGAGGTTACAAGAGTGAGGCCAATCAAAGCCCACAGCATCTTAACGATCCTTTTAGCTTCCTTGTGGGATTTCATAGACACCTCTTATTCATTACTCAAAAAACCAGAAATTTCGTCCCAATTAAAGGGGACGAAGCGCCCCCTCTGTAGGACTGTTGGCCAAACGGAATGACTCGCCTGATGATGCGTTTTGTCAAAATAGAGTAAAGGACCAACCCCAACATCAAACTCACCCATTCCTTCAAGCGCATCGATTACATTTTCCCGGGTGGGAAGACCCTCTATTGAACGAAGTGCTCTGATCAGGATTTCAGATGAAATATATCCCTCCAATCCACCAAAAGAAGGCGAACCGTTTTTCGAAAATTTATTCAATGAGCTCAGATAGTTCCGGACGATGGGAACAGAGATATCTGTCGGATGCGGGACAACTTGAGTAACAACAACGCCTTCAATCTTGTCTCCCAATACACGCGCCAAGGGAGCACTGCCGACAAAAGATATGTTGATAAATAATGCGGTCACACCCAATTGCCGAGCGAGCTGAATTAACTTCGCACAAGGGGCATAGGCACCAACCATGATGACAGCTTTTGGCTCGGGTTCGGCAAGCAGAATATCGGCAAGTGCATTTTCGACCGCAAGCGTATTTCGCTCATAACGACCGTGGGTTATCCCAGCATCTGATTGAAGACCATTTTTCAAAAGAGCCGAAATTCCACCAGCATAACCCGCATCACCGTAGCCATCCCGTTGCGTAAAAAAGGCAACTTCCTCTGGTCTTAGGCCGCCATGTTCCATCAAAGCGTCTACTATTGCAGATGTTTCCTCAGTATAACTTGCACGGAAATTAATGACGTACCGATCAGGCGGTGTTTTTCTCAGAACACCTGCTCCTGTAAAGGGGGCAAAGAATAAAGTTCGCCCTTCATTCGCAATGGGGATCGCAGATATGGCAGTAGGTGTGCCAACATTGCCAATTACCGCCAAAACATTCTCATCTTCAATTAGCCGGCGCATATTGGGGGCAGTTCGTTCCGGCTCA
>JAESPT010000239.1 GCA_016765515.1 Sneathiella sp.
AATCGGACGTCCTCTCATGGAACCTGAATTGTCGATCAGCAGGGTTACGACGGTATCCCGAAAATCAGTATCCTGTTCCTGTTTGAATGAAAGAGGGAGCAGTGGATCAACAATGACGCGGGACAGACGGGCAGCATCTAGCATTCCCTCTTCCAGATCGAAGTCCCAGGATCTGTTTTGCTGCGCAAGCAACTTTCTTTGCAAACGGTTGGCAAGCTTGCTAACCAATGCATGCATACTGGACAGTTGTTGGTCCAATTGATAGCGCAGTCGGCTTAACTCTTCGTGTTCACAGAGATCGTGCGCATGTATGACCTCATCAAATTCGGTCGTAAAGGGTTTATATGTCGGACCTTTAAGAGAATTCCTGAAATCATCTGGATAGGCAGGTTTTCTGTCTTTTCCAGCTTCTTCTCCTGAACTAGCGCTTTCCTGTTCTGCACTTTCGCCCGCTTCCGTATCTGTGCTGTCATCACCGGCGCCGTCTTGGGCTGATGCATCTTCGGCAGCACTTGATTCTTGCGCTTCATCATCGCCTTCTGCGCCGCTGCTCTCTGCTTCCGGTTCCTGTTCCCCTTCATCGCCATCACCAGATTCATCATCCTGTGTGTCGGAACCGTCTGCATCGTCATACAGATCAAGGTCTTTCAAAAGCTGCTTTGTTGCTTTGGCAAATTCAGCCTGATTGTTTGAAGAATCGATGAGGGCCTGAAAGTCCTGTTCTCCTTTTGCCTCGATCTCAGTGCGCCATAGATCAACCATGTGACTGGCGCTGGAGGGGACAGGTGTCCCTGTCAGTTTTTCCCTGATTAACAGACCCAGTACCTCGGTAAGAGGGGCGTCGGCCTTCGTGTATATCCGATCAAACCCGGCCTCTTTGCAATGGGTATCCAGTTGCCGGTAAAGATTGTCTGCAACGCCCTTCATCCGGTTGGCCCCAAGCGACTCTATACGGGCTTGTTCAATCGCATCAAAGATGGCTTTCGCGTCGCCCCCAGAGGGAACCAATTGAGAATGTAGCGCATCATTGTGATGACGTTTTCGCAGAGCCAGACTATCTGACTGCCCCTTTAACCGGTGGACGTCTTCTATTGGCAATTCACGGGCAGGATTTGGTAATCGAGCCCGATGAGCGGAAAGACCCGGCTGATCATTGCTAAAGATAACATCGAGCTCTTTGTCTTGCGACATTGCTCGCATTGTCGCCGTTATGGCCCGTTTGAATTGCTCAGCGGGGGCTTCTTTGTTTTTTGAGAGAGACACAGTTTATCACATCGTTATATTTGCAGCGGATTCGGGGAGTTCTTCTCCGAAACTACGTTGATAATACTCGGCAACAAGAGGGCGCTCCATCTCATCGCATTTGTTTAGGAATGTAAGCCTGAATGCAAAGCCGACGTCTCCAAATATTTCAGTATTTTCGGCCCAGGTGATTACTGTCCTCGGACTCATAACCGTAGAAATATCGCCGGAAATGAAGCCGGAACGACTTAAATCGGCACAAGCAATCATAGACTGGATGGTTTTTCGACCCTCTTCGGTGTCATAGCCTGGCAGTTTTGACAGAACGATCTCTGTTTCTAGTGCTTCTGGCAGATAATTCAGTGTTGTAACGATGTTCCAACGATCCATTTGCCCCTGGTTGAGCTGTTGCGTTCCGTGGTAGAGGCCTGTTGTATCTCCCAGGCCAATGGTATTGGTTGTCGAGAACATCCGAAAGGCGGGATGTGGGCGAATAACGCGGTTTTGATCAAGAAGAGTGAGCTTGCCTTCCACTTCCAATATACGCTGAATAACGAACATGACATCAGGACGACCGGCATCATATTCATCAAAGACGAGCGCTGTTGGCGATTGCAATGCCCAGGGTAGAATTCCTTCTCTGAATTCTGTAACCTGCTTACCATCCCTTAAAACAATGGCGTCCTTGCCAACCAAATCCATGCGTGAAATATGACTGTCCAGGTTGATCCGAACGCAAGGCCAGTTTAACCGCGCGGCAATTTGTTCAATATGGGTTGATTTCCCAGTGCCATGGTATCCTTGCACCATAACGCGGCGATTGTAGGCAAAACCCGCCAAAATAGCCATTGTGGTATCGTGATCAAAAACATACGTGGAATCGAGGTCGGGAACGAGCTCAGAAGATTGGCTAAATGCTGGAACCTCCAGATCACTGTCAATCTTGAATACTTTTCTTACAGATACTTTAATATCAGGAAGATTGATTTCCGATGAATTCTCGGCAAGTTCTAATGACGTCATTACTTTTCCGTATCTCAATTTAGAATTTTGTTTTACGGCTAACTTCAGGAGTTAGCGCAGCTTAGAAGGTGTGTATAGGCCTGATTAATTGTTTTTAGAATTTCTTCGGCCTGCTTGTCACCCCCTCGGGTGTCTGGGTGATATTTTTTTGCCAATTCCTTATGACGCTTCTTAATGTCTTTCAAGCTACTGCCCGCTACAAGATTTAATGTAGCCAAAGCGTCTCGTTCTTCTGTATCCAGGTTTGACATGTCTTTCGAATTGGTTCGGCCATTGTGATTGTCGCTATTTTGATTCGCCCCAGTTTCTTTTTGAAAATCAAAAGGATCATCATATCTGAATTCTCTTGGTGCCCCACCCGTTCGGGTTCCTAACTTCCAGGTTGGACGGTGCCCGGTAATGTCTTCATCTTTATATCTGAGGACTTCATGATCAGACATGCCGTCAAAGAAATTCCACGATTTATTGAATTCTCTGATGTGCTTCAGGCAAAACCAGTAATAATCGTCACGCGCTCCCCTGTCAATCAGACGGGATTTGGGAGCGCGAAACTCCCCTGCGTCGTAACAGTCTTCGCTGTCGCAGATGTGTTCGTGTGGTATCTTTTCATCAAATACAGATTTGGATCTTGGCTTACTCATACTTGGCATTATGGGGGCTCTTGGGGGGGGAGGCAAGTTCAAGCACCTCTACAAAGCGGAATTATACAAAAGAAAGTATTATCTGCTCTTTTTAAGAGAAATAATAAAAATATAAGCAACTGCACGCAGTTTCCTGCGTTGCAGTGCATTGCTATTAATTGGTTGTCGGATGCGAAAGGGCACGCGCAAGATGACTCAAGGCATCCTGATATCTCTCATTCTCTATTTGTGAGAAATTTCGCGCCATTTCTAAGCACATTCTTTGTCGGGATGACGTCTCAGTTGTATCCGTAGGTGCCAACCCGTCAAAGAAATAGTTGATAGGGACATTCAGCGCGGTGGCTATGCTATATAGCCTTCCTGCAGATATCCGATTAATGCCCCGCTCATACTTATGAGCTTGCTGATAGGTAACACCGATCAGATTCGCCATCTGTTGTTGCGTATATCCCAGAAGGATACGTCTTTCACGAATCCGGTTTCCAACATGAACATCAATATGGCGTACAGGTGTTTCTTCCGTTGTTGATTCCAATTTTGGGGCGACTTGTACATGTTTACGAACTTTAGCATGGACTGTCATTTCGCTCTCCAGCAAATCCAGTGATTGTTTAACATCGTACTAATCGTAAATTATATGAAACTAATATAAACTATAAGTAAATTCAATTTCCCGCAATAATTATTTTAAGAATTGAAAAAAGTTTTGTCTATACCCGCAATGATACGTGGATTTCGGCCATTGTTCCATGATAAATTTCTTTTTTTTTTTAGAGAGATGTCATATTTATGTCCGTATCCAAGAGAATTGAAGAGAAACTCGTTGCTGAATTTTCTCCGTTAAAGTTGAATGTAATAGACGAATCGCATCACCATGCCGGGCACGCCGGGGCTAGGCCGCAGGGTGAAAGCCATTTTCGTGTAGAGATTATTTCTGATGCTTTTACGGGATTGACGAAGATTGCTCGTCAAAGACTGATTTACAAGGCTCTAAAAGAAGAAATGGACAGTGATATTCACGCCTTGGTTTTGGTTGTAAAGGCACCACAAGAGTAGAGAAGAACAAATTTCTGATTTTGTTTAACATTGAAGGAGAGAATAAGGACCCCATATGCAACTTTTAATTGTATTTAAAGTATGTACTGTAATTAACTGGAGCATTGTGAGGTTGTTATGGAAAAGTCTACTCCCCAGACATTGATAAATGGAAATTTAAATATTCAAAATCTGGATACTGGAAAAACACACCGGACAAGTATTCGATTGGAAAAGGTTGAGTGGGATGCTTTGAGGCGGATTTGCGCAAAAAATAAAATGTCGATTCATGCTATTTGCAGTCATATGGATCAAAGTTCAAATCGTTATGAACACTCTCGTACATCGAGAATTAGGTGCGCCGTATTGCAATATTATTTCAACCGGGTAATTGAGTATGAATTACGGGAGGAGAAAAAGCAGCAACAAGGGCAAAGTCAAAAACGAGAGCAAAGTGGAGACCAGAATAGTGCCCGCAATCTCACCGGTAGAACGACCATAGCGTAGAGAGAATAGGTAATTAAAGACGGCCACAGGCATCGTGCATTCCAAAATAAGAACACCGCGGGCAACGCCTTCAAGCGCGAATAGTTTAGAAAGCGCCAAACCAACGCCAAATCCCATGGTCAAACGAGCAACCGATAAAAGAGTGGCAAGTTTCAGATGCTTTATCGAGAGACTTGCCAAGCTGACACCTAAGGCCATCAACATAAGGGGAATGGTAATACCGCCCAATAGTTCAGTTGTATCTGTTATCCAGGTTGGAACAGGTACACCGGACGCTTGAAGTGAAATGGCGACGATTACAGCGTAGAGCAATGGTGTCTGGAAAAGCTGTTTTATCGACCCAGAGCCAGAGGCAATCCAAACTCCCAAGGTGAATTGAAGAATTGCATATACCGTAAAAAATGCGAGTGCGAGAGTAAGCCCTTCTTGTCCAAAGGCAAAGAAACAAAGCGGAAGACCCATATTACCTGTATTGG
>JAESPT010000240.1 GCA_016765515.1 Sneathiella sp.
CAGAAATGATATGAAGAGCTTTGGTCCAAGGATATAGATCGGATAGAAAATCAGTCATATTTAAATTATATCCTTTTGCGCTAAGGCACAGGCTGTCAGAGTTTTTGGGCAAATAGCCCGCCCGCACAGACTGCTGACCTCCCCTTTTACAAGATTTTTGACCAGGGAAGCCAGTCCGCCAATAAACGCAGGATGAAGAGTTACAGTTGGAATGCGATAATAGGCAGGAACACCGCATTTTTCGGCAAGTTCAGCATATTCAATATCCAGCTCGACCAGGGTTTCCGAATGTTCTGAAACAAAAGCCACAGGAATGATCATAACAGCTTTTTTAGCGGCACCAGCCCGTTCAATTTCCTCATCCGTTGACGGTTTTATCCATTCAACAGGACCCACACGGCTTTGATAACAAATTGAGTAATCAAGATTGGCAAGATCCAGTTTTTCAACAATCGCCGTGACGGATTGCTCGACTTGCCAGGGATAGGGATCTCCGGCATCAACAATTTTTTTAGGCAACCCGTGAGCGGAGAACAGCAAACGGGGCCTGTCTCCTTCTATTTTCTCAAGTCTTGACGAAATCAGATCCGCATAGGCGTCAACAAATCCGGTATCCGTTGGATAACAGCATAAAGTCGAGGTTGGATCGGTCAATTTTGCCTTAGTTGCCTCAGTGAGCCATTCCTTTACCGACGATTCTGTCGTTGTTGTGGAATATTGCGGATAGAGGGGGAGTAAAATCACTTCATCTGGATCAAAATTGGCAACTTCCCGGACGATTTCAGTGGCCCGTGGGTTCCAATACCGCATGGCAATAAAGATTTTGTAATCATCGTCTTCACTTTCCAGAGCTTTTGCGAGAGCCGCCGCCTGCTTTATCGTTTGCGGCAATAAGGGTGATTTACCGCCAATTTTTTTATATATTTCCTGGGCAATGGGTGCACGTCGTTTTGAGATTAACTTGGCGACTAAATAGCGAAAGATTTTTGGCAGCCGAATAATCGCTGGATCATTAAATAAATTAAACAGAAACGGCTCAACGGCGGCCAGGGTATCCGGACCTCCTAAATTAAATAGAACCATCGCTTTTCGCGCCACAGACAGGCCCTCTTATTTTTTCCAGTTATGAAGTGTTTCCGCCAGAAGAGCGACATTTTCTGGCGGTGTTTGCGGAATAATACCATGTCCCAGATTAAATATATGGGCGCCGCCAGACAACTCTTCCAGGATCTGATGAATGCGATCAACCATGGCCTGACCGCCGATCACCAAGGAAATTGGATCAAGATTACCCTGAACAACTACATGGGGCTGAATTTCACGCGCCGCCCATGGCAATGGGGTCGCCGTATCAAGGCTGACAGCGGTAACGCCTGTGGATTTTACAAAATCAATCAAGTTTCCGCCAACGCCTTTTGGAAAGCCAATGATCGGCAGATCCGGATGAATTTTCCGGATGGCATCTATGATTTTCCGGGTTGGTTCGATGACCCATTTTTTGAACTCAACATCAGGAAGAACGCCGGCCCAAGTGTCGAAAATCTGCAACACTTCAGCGCCGGCTTCAACCTGTTTTAACAAATATTCAGTGGTTGAGAAGATCAGAATATCCATCAGTTTCTGAAAACCATCGGGATCGGAGTAAATCCATTTTTTGATGGCGACATAATCTTTGGAACCGCGCCCTTCGACCATATAGGTGGCGACCGTCCACGGAGCACCGGCAAATCCGATTAAGGTACAATGATCAGGCAGAGAAGAGCTCAGCCGGTTAACCGTCTCGTAAACAGGATTAAGTCTGTCGTGAATTTTTTCTACGGAAAGTCCCGCCAGCTCCTTTGCCGAGCTAATTGGATCGAGAACAGGTCCTTCGCCTTCCTTGTAGGCTAGTGGTTGTCCCAAGGCATCGGGGATCAGTAAAATATCAGCAAAGAGGATCGCGGCATCCAGGTCATAGCGCCGAAGGGGCTGGAGGGTCACTTCTTCGGCAAGAGAGGGATTATAACAAAGATCGAGGAAAGACCCTGCATTAGCCCGGGTTTGTTTATATTCGGGAAGGTAGCGACCCGCCTGACGCATCAGCCAAAAAGGAGGACGATCCAGTTCTTGTTTATTTAATGCCTGTAACAAACGTTTCGTGGATGATGTTGTCACGGTGTCACTTTCCTAAAAAGTTATCCCTTACTATATATCTATTTAATAATAGGTTGTAGTTGTTGTGGATGCCTGTGGATAACGGGGATGATTTTTCATACACATTCTTTACAAGATTTCTGGGGATAAAATCCAGTAGTTATGTGGAATTTGGATAAGTCTCGTACAAGCTCTGATTTTCCAGTGGTCTAATTATGGGGAATATGGGGATAACTTTAAAAGGAGTGGCCTCCAGAAACTTTTCCCCATAATACAAAAACGCTGATTTCACTTATTCACGGGATGAAGAAAATCTGTAGGAATCAGATAAAGATGGGGATTAAATATTTTGAGTTGCGCCCCTGACCCGTGTTATCCCTGTTATTCCCGTTATTCACAACCCGTACCAGGTGCCGTTTATGACCCAGTTCCATCTCCATCTCGTCTCAGATTCAACGGGGGAAACGCTGCAATCCATGGCGAAAGCCGCTTTGGTCCAATTTGAAAAAGCAGAACCATTTGAACATGTCTGGTCGATGACAAGAACCCTTAGACAGTTGGATGATATCCTTGATTCCATTGAGAAAAATCCGGGTCTTGTTCTTTTTACCCTGGTCAATAAAGATATGCGCCGGGTTCTTGAAAAAGGCTGCGCCAAATTAAAATCGCCCTGCGTTTCCATGCTGGATCCGGTGATGGCGGCGTTTTCGCGTTATCTGGGACAGGAAAGTCGCGGACTGCCGGCCCGCCAACATATACTGGATCAGGAATATTTCGAACGTATTGAAGCCCTCAATTATACCATGGCCCATGATGATGGCCTGATGCCTGAAGGTCTTAATGATGCGGATGTTGTTTTGGTGGGAGTCTCCCGTACGTCAAAAACACCAACGTCTTTTTATCTGGCACATCGTGGAATAAAAACGGCGAATGTCCCCATCGTCCTGGGATGCCCCCTGCCCGATCAGCTTTTCAGTTTGGTAAAACCGCTTGTTGTTGGATTAACCACCAGTCCGGAAAGATTGTCACAGATCCGCAAAAACCGGCTTCTATCCTTAAAAGAGACTCAGGATACAAGTTATGTGGACATTGAACGCATCAAGGAAGAGGTGATCACCGCCCGCAAGATGTGCACAAAATATGGCTGGCCGATCATTGATGTATCCCGCCGATCTGTGGAGGAAACAGCGGCTCAAATCATTACCCTTAATAACCGCGGCTCTATTAGCTAGGGATACGACAGAACATTATGACATCAGAAAATTCACCAACTGTTAACGCGGCTCCGTCCGTTATTCTGGCCTCTTCCAGTAAATCCCGGGAAACTCTGCTGCGAAATGCAGGACTGAACTTTGAAATTGCCCCAGCTAGTGTTGACGAAGAGGAAATGAAACATTCCATGCAGGCCGCTGGGGCGAGCGCTGCCGAGACAGCGGTTGCTTTGGCGGAATTAAAAGCGATTCGCATTTCCAGGCATTTTCCCGATCATTATATTATCGGGGCGGATCAGATGCTGGAATGCGGATCTCTGTGGTTTGATAAGCCCATCGATAAAGAACATGCCAGGGCGCATCTGACAACCTTGCGCGGAAAAACCCACAAATTGCAAAATGCTGTTTGTGTTGTAAAGACCAGCGCGGTTATTTGGCATCATGTGAATGAAGCCAGAATGAACATGCGCAAATTCAGCGATGACTTTCTCGATCAGTATATGGAGATGGCTGGAGATGACATCTTGTTGTCTGTTGGTGCCTATCAATTGGAAGGTGTCGGGGCTCAGTTGTTCAACAAGGTTGATGGAGATTTCTTTTCCATTCTTGGTTTACCTCTTCTGCCCCTTCTTGATTTTCTTCGAGGTCATAAGGTTGTCGTTGCATGAATAAAACCGCCGGTGTCATGGGGTTTCCCATATCCCATTCTCTTTCCCCGCGTCTACACGGATATTGGATCAAAAAATATGGATTGGACGCTTCCTACAAAGCGCGGGAAGTGAAACCGGAAGATCTGGAGAAAACTTTGCGGGACCTCCCTAAAAAGTGCGCTTCTGATAACGAAATTTTTCGATGAACCAATCTCACCATACCGCTAAAAGAAACCGCGCTGGATATTGTTGATATTCTGGAACCATCGGCACAGGTAATTGGTGCCGTAAATACCATTGTGGTGACAGATGACGGAAAACTAATCGGTAGAAATACCGACGGGGTTGGATTCCGGGATTCTCTTGCGGAACATGTGGATATCAGCAGGTTTAAAAGCGGAACTGTGCTTGTCCTTGGGGCCGGCGGGGCAGCAAAAGCCATTGTTCATGCGGCAACAGAGATGGGCTTTTCAAAAATTCTGTTGTGTAACCGAACACGGACGCGGGCGGACCAATTGGCCCATCATGTTGGCGGTAACACAGAGGTTCTTGATTGGGATAATCGCGGCGATGTGTTGGGGCAGGTTGATTTGCTGGTCAATACAACCAGTCTGGGTATGACCGGGCAAGCGGCGCTTATCATGCCGCTTGAAGGCCTTAAAAAAGAGGCTGTTGTGACCGATATCGTTTATGTTCCGTTGGAGACGGATTTGCTTCGATCTGCCCGGGAAAAGGGTCATGTGGCCGTGGATGGACTGGGGATGTTGCTGCATCAGGCGAAAGCCGGTTTTGAAGCGTGGTTTGGCGTAAAACCGGAGGTCGACAAGGATCTCAGGGATTTTGTATTAAAAGGACTGAAAAAATAATGGCAATAACGCTCCTTGGTCTGACCGGATCCATCGGTATGGGAAAATCTACTGTCGGCAAGATGTTCGAAAAACAGGGAATTCCTGTTTATAATGTGGATGCAGAAATTCATAAACTCTATGACGTTGGCGGCGCAGCCGTTGCACCGATAAAGACCGAATTTCCGGACGCTGTCATTGATGGGCGGGTTGATCGACCCAGTTTAAGCAAGCTTGTTGTCGGCAATGAAGACGCTATAAAACGCCTCGAAAAAATTGTTCATCCGCTGGTTGGCCTGGATCGATCCAATTTCATTTCGGATGCGGAAGAAGAGGGCCATTGGATGATTGTCCTGGATGTTCCTCTAATTTTCGAGACTGGCGGCGAAAAGAATTTTGATAAAATCGTTGTGGTCAGTGCGCCTAAGGAAATCCAGCGCACTCGCGTCCTTAAACGGGATGATATGAGCGCGGAGAAGTTCGAATCCATTCTCGCACGTCAGACACCGGACGCGGAAAAACGGGAAAGAGCAGATTTTGTCATTAATACCAATTGCACGGAAGAAGAGACCTACGGCCAAGTGAAAAGTTTGATTCGTGAATTAAAGGAAGACGCTTAACTATGCGTGAGATTGCGCTGGATACAGAAACAACAGGTTTTGATCCCTCCACCGGAGACCGGATCGTCGAAATCGGCTGTGTTGAGATGGAAAATTTTGTCGCCACCGGCCGGATTTTTCATAAATATATCAATCCAGAGCGCGATATGCCCGAAGGGGCGTTTAAAGTGCATGGTTTGAGCCGAGAATTTTTGAAAGGCCACAATGTCATTGCCGCCGAAATGGATGGGTTTCTTGATTTTATCGGTGATTCCAAGCTGGTGATCCATAACGCGGCCTTTGATATGAAATTCATCAATGCCGAACTGATCCGTCTCAAACGTCCCCCTCTTTCCATGGGCCAATCCATTGATACAGTGGCCTTGGCCCGGAAAATGTTCCCCGGCGCACAGGCTAGTCTAGATGCGCTCTGTCGTCGGTTTAAAATCGACAATACTGCCCGGACCAAACATGGGGCACTGCTCGATGCGGAACTGCTCGCAGAAGTCTACTTGGAGCTTAGAGGCGGCCGGCAACGAGGGCTTTCCCTGGCAGCTGAAGGCTCGGACAAGTCTTTTCAGGTGGCGAAATCTGTGGCCCGCGCCCCGCGGCCTCATGCACCTAGTGCCGATGAACTTGAAAATCACACCGCTTTTTTGGGAAAAATGAAAGAGCCGATCTGGAATAGATAATAAGGTATTAGTTGTATAAAATTTTTTCTAGGCAATAGAATAATATTTATCCGACAATTATCTTTAATTAAGCGTTCTGACAAATTCCAGTTTTTCACCATTTCGAAAACCACAATCTTTTGTAAAGGCAGTCTTTTTCCATCCAGCTTTCTTGAACAAACTTGTTGGTTTTGTTTCTATTATTGGTGCTGAAATGCCGGGTAGATATTTTAATTTTTCCTTGAAAGCTACTTGGTTAGTGAATGGATAGGTTACTATATTTACCATACCAGGTTTGACATCGAAAGGCATGACGCTTAGACAATATTGTATGTGGCTATACCGGTAACCGGCAACAATTTCATTTGTATATCCTTTGAGAAAATAGGTACCCGGTTCAAGTAGTACGAATTTTCCATATTTCTTTTGGTTAAACTCGAAATATTGATCTCCTATATAGCAACCGCTACAGGAAGTTATTGGCTTACCAATAATGGTTTGCTTAGATAAATCGATATGAAATAGTATGAAAGAGTTAATTTGTGTGCTCTTCAAATTTGGAAAAGCTACAAGCCCTTTCTTATTATTTGAATCAAACTTAAGTTCATTGATGGGTATCGAAGAGACGCAAGAAGATAGTAGAAATAAACTCAATATCAAAACAATTCTAAAACTAAAAATCATTACTATCTCCAAAAACAGACCGCATTAGTACGCATTATATTCTATTCGTCAAAGTTTTATTCAACTGTCTATTTTCTATTGATGCAGCATCAAATAAAACCGCGGAAGTTGACCTCCCACGGTTTTCTTAATTTGATAACAACACGAAGTGTTTAGGCGTTGCCGGGTTCGCTTTGTTGCGCTTTGTGAGCGGCAAATAGACCGGCAAAATCAATGGGATCAAGCTGCAAGGGTGAGAAACCACCGTCGCGGGTTGCATCAGAGATGATACGGCGGGCAAACGGGAAAATCAGGCGGGGGCATTCAATCATGCACATCATTTCCATGGCATCTGCCGGGAAGTTTTTAAGCAAGAACATACCGCCGTAAACAAGCTCAACAATAAAGGCTGTTTCTTCGTCATGTTTGGCCGTTGCTTGAATACGCAGTTCAATTTCGTAATTTTCTTCTGTGAGCGCGCGGGCCTGGACATTGACAGAAAGTTCCACAGAAGGCGCTGGGAGTTCCGGGTTCAGACTTGCTGGAGCATTCGGATTTTCAAAAGAAAGGTTTTTAATATACTGAGTGATGATGGAAAGCATTGGGCCTTCAGCGGCCTCATTTGCTCCTGCTTCGGCATTTTCTGTGCCATTTTCTGCCATAATAAAATTTCTCCATACAAGGGCATATAATTTTGGTGCCTAAGGGTCAGCATCTAGTTATCAGACTGGCTATCACGGATTGATGGGTGGAACAAGAAGAAGAAAGCCTCTCAAATTGGGCTTTCTATTTGTTTTTTGCCCACGGACTGTCTTTATCGGGTGTGTCGCCTTTCTCTAGCAGAACATCAGTCTCCTCATCCGATTCACTCTTTTCCTTAACGACTTCAAAGTCACCGTCTATAATTGTCGTGTTTTTAGACCTGCCATTGTCATACTGTGAGCGAGACGTCTGGAAACCAGGCCCCTGCAAGCGCACATTTTTTCCAAGCCACAGAGCCAGCAGGGCGCGAAGAGGGGGCAGAAACAGCAAAAACCCAACAACATCGGTGACAAATCCTGGAATTAAAAGAAATAAACCTGCGATGGCCAGTAAAATCCCGTTCAATATTTCGTTAATGGGAGATTCCCCTTTTTGCAGGGTCGCTTGTGCCTGCATCAGGACGGAAACACCTTGTTTGCGCAGCAAGGCCATACCGGCAACGGCTGTGAGAATAGTGAGAATAATAGTGTTAAGCGCACCGATTTCTCCGCCAACTTCAACGAAGACGGATATTTCAAGGACGGGAATTCCGATCAATATGGCTAAAAACAACAGGGGCAAACTTGTTTATCCTTCAAAGAGTTTCTATTTACTTAGTAGCGGCAATTAGTTTTGATATAATCCAAGAACCGGCTGGACTTTAATCTCTAACCCGCTACCCTATTTTAACAGGCTTACTCTATACATAGGGAATGCCGTGGTAATTTTCGATATCGATATAAAGAATATATTATGGGCGATGGATTTCAGTTCCTAGACATTATTTTATTGGCAATGATTGCCGCCTTCATTTTTCTGAGACTGCGAGGTGTCCTGGGAAAAAGAATGGGGCATGAGCAATCACCGAGAGAGGAACTGTCTGCCAAATCAAGTAAGCAGGATAAAGACGGCGGTGAAGACGATGGCAATCAAGACAATGTCGTTCCCCTGAATGATCAAGTTGATATTGCTCCGAAAAGCCTTCCCTTTGATAATTCTCCAAAAGGAGTTGCGCTTCGGGAAATTCATGAAATTGACCGAAACTTCGATCCAAAAGCATTTCCGTTGCAAGCAGAGGCCGCTTATGAAGCCATTGTTGTGGCGTTTGCAGCGGGAGATCGCGAGACATTGAAAAACCTGCTGTCTGAAGAGGTTTATAATAATTTTGAAGGATCCATTACAGATCGGGAAAAAGCAGACCACAAGATGAGCACAGACATTCTGTCTATCAATTCTGCCAAGATCGAAGAAGCCACTTTGCAAGGGCAAGAGGCCGAGGTCACGGTTCGGTTTGAGACCGAAATGATTTCTCAGACCAAAGACCAGGATGGTGTGGTTGTGAACGGGGATCCTCATCCACATGTTATTAAGGAACTGTGGACATTTGCCCGTAACCTGAAATCCCGTAACCCAAACTGGCTGCTCATCACAACCCGTAGTGCAGAATAAGGCAGAACGTCCGTCGGCATGCTGAAAAGAATATCGAGCAGAAAAACATCTGTTCTTGCGGGTTTGATTCTCCTCATCTGCATAAGCGCTGCTGTGATTTGGTTTTTGACGGAAGAAAAAAAACCAGCAAAAGACGCACTGGTTCTGATTGCGGCTGATTTTTCTGATTTATCCGGTTGGGATAAGGATAATCTGGACGCATTCCTGCCTGCACTTCAATTATCCTGCCGAAAAATAAACAGACTTCCCGATAGTCGGTCTCTGGGCGCGGGGAAACTTGCGGGAACAGCCGCAGATTGGAAGGATCTTTGCCGTCAGGCGCTGGAACTGTCCTCGGATGATCACACTTTAAAATCCTTTATCGAAGCCAATTTCAAGCCCTTTCAGGTGACAAATAACGATGATGTTGACGGCCTGTTCACCGGATATTATGAAGCGAGCCTCAATGGCAGCCTGACCCGTTCTGAAAAGTTTGCTACGCCACTTTATCTTCGCCCCAATGAATTGATCATGGTCAATCTGGGCCGTTTTCGGGAAAACCTGAAAGGCCAGCGTATTGCCGGCCAAGTGAAAAATGGGGAACTTGTTCCTTTCCATGACCGAACGGCGATCGAAAAGGGCGCGCTGGAAAATCGGGAATTGGAGGTTGTCTGGGTGGATAGTGCGGTGGATGCTTTTTTCTTGCATATTCAAGGATCCGGTCGCATCACTCTTGACGATGGAAGTGCCATGCGGGTGGGATATGCCGCGCAAAATGGTCACCCCTATTTTGCAATAGGTAAAACCCTGATCGAAGAGGGACATGTTCCCCGCGAAAAAATGTCCATGCAGGCCATTCGCTCCTGGCTGGAGGAAAATCCGGGACGGGCGGATGAGGTGATGGAGAAGAATGCGTCCTATATTTTCTTTCGCGAACTGAAAACCTCGGGTCCTATTGGGGCTCAATGGGTGGAA
>JAESPT010000241.1 GCA_016765515.1 Sneathiella sp.
ATGATCTCAATTATATCGCGTTGTCAGGGGCACTCCATGCCATTGGCCGTAAAGGAGAAGCCCCGACACCGCCGCTTAATCTTGTCGGTGATTTCGGTGGGGGAGCCTTATACCTTGCCATGGGCCTGCTGGCGGCAATGTTGGAAGCAAAAAATTCAGGTAAAGGTCAGGTAGTTGATGTGTCCATGGTTGATGGCGCGGCAAGTTTGATGACAACCTTTTTTGGATTGCAGGCTGCTGGCCGTTGGACGGAAGAGCGGGGCACAAATATTCTCGATTCGGGCGCCCATTTTTACGATGTGTATGAAACAGCCGACGGCAAGTATGTATCCATAGGTTCTATTGAAACCAAGTTCTATGCGGAATTGCTCCGCCTCACAGGTTTGGAGAATGAAGATTTACCGAACCAGATGGATGTTAGTGCCTGGCCAAAATTAAGGGCGCGCTTCGCTGAAGTCTTTATCGCCAAAACCCGGGATGAGTGGTGCGAGATTATGGAAGGCACGGATGTTTGTTTCGCACCCGTTCTGTCTTTGGGTGAAGCACCAGAGCATGCCCACAATAAGGCTCGCGGTACTTTTGTTGAAGTTGACGGCGTTATACAACCGGCTCCCGCACCTAAATTCTCACGAACCAAATCTGAAATTCAACATCCGCCTTGCGCTCCGGGTCAACATACTGAGGAAGCCCTGAAGGACTGGGGCGTTAGTAACGACCAGATAAGCTCTCTGATGGCGGCTTCAGTCATCAAATAATACTGCTATGTAAGAGGTCGGAGCGGTTGATCTACTGCTCCGGCTGGCATGCATTATTGCCGAGTTCCTCGAAAACTTGACGAACTTATCTTTTTGCCTGACTCTCCGCACCCTAGTACAGGGGAGAAGATTATGCTTTTGAAGCATCCAGAGGCAGACCGCGATAATAACCTAGATGACAAACCTCTAATTTTGGGGGGGCATGAACAGTCGGCTGCCAACTCGAATTCCGGCGGTTCAGGTAAATTAATTCTCTTCCTTGTTAATCTGGCTACCCTCGCATGGCTTGGCGGTATCACGCTCTATGTAGAGAATAATATTGGATGGTCCAATTTATGGAGCATGCTACCCCATGAAATCGGTGCTTTTTTCGCAGGTGTGTTTGGGCCACTGGCATTCCTGTGGATTTTACTAGCGTATTTCAAACGAGGATTAGATAACCAACTCAAAGGCAACGCACTTGATGCTTTATTGCGAGATCTTGGATATCCCAGCCCGGAGGCAGAAGCGCGTGTTGCAAGCCCGACACTTACTTTACGCCGACATGCGCGAGAAGTTCAGGCCGAGACGGAGAATGCTGCGACAAAAATAGAAGAAGCAAACAAGCAACTGAATTTACAAAATCAGAAGGCGAGCGACTCTGCAGAAAAACTTTTGAACAATGCTGATCAGTTTCAGGGTGAAATGGATCGGCGGATAAAACTTGTCAGCATGCTTATCGAAGATGCAGATCTTCAAAAAGAGAAGCTGGATGGTATCGCCCTGGAGCAGGCTGATATCTTCCGTAAATCAGTTGAAGATGCAGAGATGCGCAGCGATGCGGTGAGTAAAGCATTGGCGGCACAAATTGAAGCGTTGGGGCATGCCGTTGCTGTTGCTGAAGATAAATCAGAAAAAATGACCCATCGGCTGGAGCAGACCAGTCAGGATATAGCAGCCGTTGCGGCCCATACACTGGACCGTGCAGAAGCGGCGACGACCGGACTAACAAGTCAGATAAACACACTCGATGAAACGAGCGCTGAAATCAAAGATCGTTTGGATAAAGGTGCCACTCATTTGATCGAACGAGCCCGTGATGTTGAAACTCTTTCTCGAAGCGTCACTTCGGAACTTACCAAAGCAGGTGCCGCTTTAACGAAAAATTCCTCGGACTTGTCATTGTCCAGTGACGATGCGGTGTCTCGTCTTGGCACTGTTCGGGATATGTTGAGCGCGGGTACGAGTGATATTGAGCGAGCAATAGAAAATCTAGAAGTTAAACAAGCGCGCTTTCGGGACGAAGTTGAGGAGACAGGCCGGGAGGCACGCCATACGACTGAGCAGTTGGTAGCAGATACGGGAAAGCTCACCCACACTGTTCAGGATATGGGCGATGAGATGTCGAGCGCGAGTGAAAAAATGCGCGGCGAATTGGGGCGACTTGAAGAGACATTCAACAAGACGGAAACCAGTCTTATCGGTATGGAGAAAATACTTCATAAAGGGCGAAATCTGCTGCAAGAAGCGGGTGATGGGGCTCTGGAACATGCTGGCAAGCTAAAAGAACATATGTCGGATCACGCTGAAAACCTGTTAAACAGTAATGACATTGCCGCGAAACGAACAGCCGACATTCAAGAGCAATTGCGAAAACAGATGAATTCCCTGACGTTAGCCTCTAAACAGATTGAGGATATGTCGCTGGAGATTTCCGCTCGGTTGGAGTCGAATGTTGATACGCTTTCAGAAGCCAGTATTTCGACTAGTAACCAGATTATTCAGGTGGGAAGTGGATTCCAGCGACAAGCTGATGAGCTTAAATCGACTGCGGATAAAATTTCCTCACAGATTAGAGAAGCGAGTGATGAATTGCGCCGGGAAACCAGTGATATTGAATCAAACGCAGAGCGGACTTCAAAATCGATAAAAGCTGCGTCAGAGGAGTTAGAAAAGAAACAACGGGAACTCGGCGCTGCAGCCGATCAGTCAAAAATTAAACTCTCAGCTGCCGTGGAAGAAACGGTCAGGCATCATCAGGAGTTCCTGGCAACCGCTGAGCGGGCGACTCTTCAGGCCCGTCAATCGGGAGAAGCTGCACATTCTCAAACTGCGGAATTGGCCAAGACAGCAGAACGGGCCTCAGCAGAACTTCGAGCCATGGGCGACCAGGCGACCAGTCATTTGGAAGAGCTTAGCCACGCTGTTTCAAAAGCAAGTACAGAAGGTCATCAATTGACAAGCCGGGCACGGGAGAATGTGGAAAATCTTGCAAGCATGAGTGATAATGTAAATGACAAATTGACAGAACTTACTGATATTTCTGAGCGTGCAAAAAATTATGCACAAACCATAGAGAAAATTCTGAGCCGTGAAACCAGCGCTCTTTCCGAGGTTGCCCGACAGCTTGCTGACAAAGCTGAAGTTATTGAAATTACCCTGTCTGAGCGTTCTCAGCTTCTTGAAAAAACACAGGGGCAGGCAGATATTGCAGGGGATTCTTTCCGACGCAAAACAGTGGAACTTGCCAAGGCCAGTGAGTTGATGCTGACAGGGTTACAGCATGCGGATCATGCCCTGGGGCGTCACAAACAGGAAATAGATAATACACGCCAACGGGTACAAAGTGAACTTGAGCAGGTTATGGTCCGAATGACTGATGCGAGTCAACATGCTCAGGGAATGGGTGATAATATGGCCGAAACCTTGCAGAAACGAGCAATGGATTTGATCCGGTTTACCGAACAATCCCGTTCTGGCTCAAAGGAATTAGTCGACCAGTTCGAGCAACAGAAAAAACGCTTGGAGGTTACGACCCAGCAAGTGGAGAATTCAATTGCAGAAACGTCAAAAATATTGAAATCAGAAAGCAAAAACTTGCGAGAAGTCGCCGGACTTGCTGCAGAAGAAGCCTTGATTACCAGCCTTAAATTTCAAAAACAGGCAGATCGTCTGAAAGAGACGTCAAAAGCAGTTCAAAAGCAGTCGGAAGAAATTTCAATTCAAGAGAAAGCAAAGGCTGCAGCCTCATTCCGCAAGTCTTCTTCTTTCATTATTGACAGCCTTCATTCCTTAACAATCGATCTGTCGAGGAATCTGGATAATACAATGCCGGAGGAGCTTTGGAAAAAGTATCGCCGTGGAGACAAGAGTATCTTTACGAAACGTCTGGTGAAAAACAAAGATGCAGAGAAAATCCGCAACCTTTACAGGGATAATGGTGAGTTCAGGCGGTATGCTGATCAATATAGATCCGAATTCGAAGGCCTTCTTTATAAAACAGAGGGCGCGGAATTTTCAGGATTGCTTGTTGAAACATATATTAGTTCCGACGTCGGTAAAGTGTATCTAATGCTTACCGACGCTCTGGAATCTGGAAATTAAAGTATAATTTCAGGACGCTGTTTGCGCTTTTTCTAGTGCTGAAAATCGTCGAACAACTCGAGTTATGAGGATCAGGAATACCAGTGTGATCGTGCCCCCAATGAGGAGGGGCATGTCGTAGTCAACAAATTCAAAGAATATACCGCCCCATAGCGGACCAAGAACCCGACCAAATCCGGAAAAAGTATTGGCGATGCCGAGTGTGCTTCCCTGTTGCCCTTTTACAGCAGCAAAGCTTAGCAGCGCAGATTGAGTGGGGTTTAATATGGCAATCCCCAAACTCATGAATGTAATCGCAACAATGAAAATTCCGAAATGGAAGGCGGCTGTTGTCAGAAATAGGCCCGCCGATAGAAAAGCCAGACCAACAAGGAGTAATTTAGGTTCTCCAAGCCATTTTGTCAGAGGGCCGATGAGTTTTCCCTGAACGATGACAAGGATGACTCCGATATAGGCGAAACAGTATCCCAGTTCTTTTGGTGCCCAACCATAGTTTCTTTCCGTCCAAAGGGGGAAAAGGGTTTCCACTTGACTAAAAACAAAACTGACGATGAAGAACGTTCCCATGAGCCAGGCAATGGCAGATGAGGAAAAGACGAGTTTTAATTGATCAAAATAGGCAAGCTTGGTGGTCTCTCTTGCGACTAGTCGGTCTTCCTCGGACAGGCTCTCTTTTACCGTGAAAAAGGCCAGAATTAATCCGACAACAGAAAGTCCCGCCGCGAGAAACATAGGGGATTGGAAATCAGGATTACTCGGGTCATTTCCCACCATAAACGCGCCAATAGCAGGCCCCAGAGTAAAGCCCAGTCCAAAGGCGGCACCGATCATACCCATGCCTTTGGCTCTGTTTTCAGGTGTTGTCACATCTGCAATAATGGCTTGTGCTACAGAGATTTTTCCAGAAGCGATCCCGCTCACACATCTTGCGATGATGAGAGCCGTAAAGCTTTCTGCCATTCCAGTCCAAAAATATGCAGCGGCACTAACGGCCAGGCATGCAAGAAAGACTGGCCGTCTGCCAAAGCGATCAGAAATTCGCCCCCAAATCGCAGAGAATACCAATTGAAAGAGAGAAAAACCGGTTGCCAGCCAAGTCACCATAAAGGCTGACGCACCATAATGTTCTGCATAGAACGGCAGCAACGGTAGAATTATTCCAAACCCAACCAAATCAAGAAATATAGACAGAAAAACAGCGAGTATAATAATCAGTCAATTAAAAATGAAGCGCCGATCCTATTCAACATTTGCTCATTTGGCGAGTTGAAGATCAGAATATTCCGAGATACCGTGACGGAGGTCCGATTTAAAAGTATAAATTAGAAAAATATGGGGCATTTGTTTGTCAAAATACAACTTAAACCTATTCGCTGCTTGAGTCTGGCAATGAGCCTCCTATTTGAAGTAACATCTACGAAATAAATAATTGTCGTGTGGAGAGGGTGATGGCCAACGATGTCACAGAGCAAGCTATAGAAGACGCAAAAGCGCGCGGTGCCGTAAAATTAGCGCAGATAATTTATATATTATATCTCGCTAGTTTCCTTATTGGTTTTACAAGCATTGTTGGCCTTGTCATGGCCTATATAAATAAGAGCGATGCAACCAAATGGCTACAAACACATTATCAGTTTCAGATCCGTACCTTTTGGATAGGATTCTTGTTTGTCTTTGCGGGAATGGCGACAATGATCATTGGTCTTGGCTATTTTATAATGCTGGGGACCGCGATTTGGTATATTGTTCGCTGTGTTAAAGGTATGAAACATCTGGCCGGTAGTAATCCAATACCGGAACCCAAAACTTGGTTATGGTAATTAAAAAAAGCCCGACTTCTGGTTGGGCTTTTTTATTATTAGACAGTCTTGTTCTGAAATAAGGCTCCAATCTGTCAACTTATTTCAGAACAGGTCAGACTTCCATTTTGGCGACGATCTGACCTTCTTTGACCGGATCTCCTTCCGAGACGAGGATTTCGACGAGCGTGCCGTCTTCCGGGGCATCGATGGGAATTTCCATTTTCATGCTCTCCAGAATGATAATCGCTTCTTCTTCTTCCAGAGCGTTGCCAATTTCAGCTTCAACTTTCCAGACTTTTCCAGCAATTTCGCTTTCAATATTGATGAGTGCCATTTTCCCCCTCGTTCTTTGTTTTTATGCAATGGTTGATATGCATGTTTTCACAAGACGCGAAAGATAGCTATCGGAAATTTTTGATCACAATCCAAAGAGGGGATCGGCTATTGAATGGGGCGGCAGTAGGGGAGGAGACATCACCGGGATCCCGGTGATGTCAATTATCAGCTAGCTTGCAAGTTTAGCCCGTGACGCTTTTTTGCGTTCATGGGAAATGAGAAAACGCTTGCGCAGCCGGACGTGATTTGGCGTTACTTCAACTAGCTCATCATCATCAATATAGGCAATGGCTTGTTCAAGTGTCATTTTCCGGGGTGTGGTCAGGCGTACAGCTTCATCTGTGCCGGACGCGCGAATGTTAGTAAGCTGTTTTGCTTTCAGTGCATTTACTTCCAGATCGTTCGGACGGTTATGTTCTCCAAGGATCATGCCTTCATAAACATCAATACCACTTCCGACAAAGAAGAAACCGCGTGCTTCCAAATTCCAAATTGCGAAAGCAACCGATTTGCCTGTGGCATTTGCGATGAGAACACCGTTTCTGCG
>JAESPT010000242.1 GCA_016765515.1 Sneathiella sp.
CAGACGAACTGAGTAAAGGTGAAAAACGTCAAATCATTGCCAATGAAAACAGAGTGGCCGCTCAGAGCCGCGCTCTGCAAGCGCTCGGCTATGACCGGGTGGACCGAGATGCCCGAAACCGCCACATGGACTTTTATGCCCTTTCTGCTCAGATTAAGGCTCTTTCCAGGATAATCGATAGTTTGGCTGCTGCGCGGGTTATCTCCAAAATAAACCCGCCTCCCTCTGTTCCGCTGACAAACGGCATGAGCCGTCCGGTCGGAGTGGTCGATATGTCAAATGCTTACGGCCCTGAGGGACCAACCGAACGGGCCGTGAAATTGCTCGCTGAATACCAATTAATGCGCAATGGCAATAAGCGGCTGAAAGTAGGGGAAATCAGTGATCAGGAAAAATTCCTCACGTTGAATATCGTAACCATCGATGGATCGTTGGTCGAGCAGTACAAGATAGACAAATTATCCGGTGCGTGGAGCCCTGTTCGCGAACCATAAATCCGACTCTAACAGTTGTGAAAGGCGTTACCATGGTTTGCCTGGCAAAAGTAAAGATAAGCGTGATTGCAACATCCTTTGCGGTATTGGCCCTGTCCTTCAGTTTTATATCTACACCGGCCGCGGATGAAGATGAAAAAGTTCCAATCCTGATGGATAGCGTGCAAAAAATCGAAGGCCCGAAGCGCGTTGTCTCTGTCGGAAAATTCGATGCTATCGGAGCCTTTGAACAGCAATACGGTGATTGGGATATCGGCGGCGGCATATCCGCCATGATGACAACGGCGCTCGTTGAATCCAATCGTTTCATTGTTCTGGAACGCGCTAATATGCAGCAGATTTTGGCAGAACAGCAGATGAAGGGACAGGGTGTTACCAGCGCGTCCACCGGACCGGATCTTGGCATGGTGACAGGGGCGAATTTTATGATCTATGGTTCCGTGACAGAATTTGGCAGCTCTGATTCTGGAGGCGGATTCAGTCTTGGTCTGTCTGGTGGAAATGCTCTGTCTAAAATGCTGGGTGTTGGACTTTCTCGGCAAACGGCGACAGGTAAAGTCGCCATGGATATTCGTCTGGTCAATGCCACAACCTCGCAAGTAATGGAGGTTTATAAAGTCTCTGAGCAGATCGACAATTCCTCCTGGGACATCAGTGTTGGATATGAAGGAGTCAGCCTCGGAACAAATCAGTTTTTGAAAACACCTTTGGGGGAGGCAACTCGGCTTTGTATCACCAAGGCAGTTCAGATGATTGCAGCAAAAACGAATTCCGTCGCCTGGACCGGGCGCATCGTCGATTTTGAAGGTGGTGAGGTTTACATCAATGCGGGCGGTAATTCTGGCCTTAATCAAAATGACAAATTTATGGTGGAACGGATCATTAAAAAGCTGACGGACCCGCAAACCGGAGAGCTCCTTCTGCTTCGTAAAAAAGAACTGGGCATCGTAACCTTGACCGAAATACTGCCGAAAATCTCCTTGGGCAAGTTTTCTCCGTTTGATGTAGATGCACCCAAGCGAGGGGATCTTGTGGTGACCATTAAAAAGTAGAGGATAGGAGGCGTTTGATGTCTCGCTCTTGTAACGGCACCTTTAAATTGGCGACGGTCAGCCAACAAATGTTGACCATCTGCGCTGCCGGATTTTTTCTGCCCTTTATCGGGACATCATTAACGCTCGCCCAGACGTCACAAAATAACAGTCCAAGTGTTGTCATTCCAAGTGAACCTGGATTCACTGGGGGCGGCTATGCGACACAAGCCAAACCCGCAACACAAGCAGGACAAGCGAGACAGGCAACACAGGCACAGGGTTATACAAGCCCCTATACGCCGTCTAATCCCTATTCACCTCAAATTTCGACGCCTCAAGCAGGATCAAAAGGATCATACGCAATCTCACCGTCTATCTCTGGTACACGGTCTGGCGGCGCCATTGTTGATTATAACAGCTCCAAGGGGAAAACCGGAACGTATCAAATTCCGTCCAATCTTGTTCCCTCAAAAACAAATCCCAATAGTGTTCTGCAAGGGGAGGTAAATGTCAGAAGCACGAGCAATCCTTCGTTAAATGAAGATTACAATTTTCAGGAAAGAGCAACCTCTGGTTCGAGCCCGGTGAAATCAGCAACAGGTTCGACGACCAAGAAGACAGCGCCAGCGACGACTGGGAATACTCTGATAACAGTTACACCAAGTTCGAAAATAGAGACACCCTCCAGGACATCGACGACGACATCAACAACGGACAGTAAAACCCCGTCAACAAATAAGGCTTCCTCTGTTTCAACATCAACTGGAAATACGTTGATTACGGTGACTCCAAGCTCCGAGACGAAAAGCGACACGAAATCCTCCTCAACGGAAGGGAGCGCAACAAGCACGGAAACAGATGAAACGGCCAGCACGTCGGCAAAAACGGATACCAATACGGAAACGCCGATTAGCCCCGCAGATAGTCCTTCCAGCAATACAATGTCGGATTACGATCGTGCGTTAAAGAAAGCCGAAAAGGAACAACTGCGAAGAGCTCGAATGGAGGGGGCTGCGACGGCAATGCAGGGCTCAAGAGATCGGGCTATGGGATTGCTGAATAATAATGAAACCATGATGCCTATGAGTGATGCCCCGCGGGCGCAGATCGATTTTAATGCCATAAACAGCTTGTCTGCATCCATAGGTCAGTTCCTGAAAAGCGGCGTGTCCATGGCAGCGGTTAATCCTGGACTAAGCGCGCCGGAGGAAGAACCTTTGTGTGCGGCACCAGAAATATCTGAAGAGTTACAAAAGCAACTGGATGAGGAAAAAAAACAGCTGCAGGAGGCGCTTCGAAAAGAGCGGGAAAAGAAGGAGAAAAAACTCAAAAAACTGAAGGCGGATGCAGAGGCAGATAAAAAAGTCAAAAACCGCAAAAAAGCCAAGCAAGCTGAAGAAAAGCGACAGAAAAAATTCAAGAAACTAGCAAAAAAACGTCAAAAAATGCAGGAGGAGCGCGATCGTCTGGATGCAGCTAAAGAAAAGAACCAGAAAAAGTATGATGAGGCAAAAAAAGATGAATATAAAGCCCGCAAAGGGCCCCCCTCCGATCCTAATTGCAATAGCGCCAATTGCCAGAAACACCAAAAAGCCCAAGGGGAGGCACGGAACGAGTTAAACAAAGTACAAAAAGGCGAGCAGCAATTTGAACAAGACCGCCGGGATCTGAAAACTGAGGAGCGGGAATATAAAGAATATGCAGACGCGTTGGAAGACGCATTGGATAAGGGCTTCGGCCAAACTCCCGATCAAACCAAAAAGCGATTGCTGGACAAACAACAACGGGCCATGCGCGACCAACAGCAGGAAAAGCAAAAGCGGATTGCTGAGCTGCAAAATAAAGCCAAAGGCGGAACAAGAGATTCATATCAGGATAAACAGCGCCTGAAAGAAATGACCCGGGATCTGGATGGTGTGAAACGCCAGAGAAAAGCGGCGCAGGATTACATTGATGCAAATGCCGATAATGACGATGTCGACTTTGACAAGATAATGAATGCAAGACAGCTGGTCGAAAAAGCAGATGATTTTATTAGTGCCCAGGCAAACCTTGAAAATAGCGTCGATTATCAGGACTCCCAGGGACGCGGGTTGAACGGGGGCGAGCAAAGAGAACTCGATCGTCTGAGGGCAGAGAATAAGCAGTATGAAAACTATCTGAACGACAGTGAAAAATCCCCGGCGGCTCGGGCCAATGAATTGGGCCAACAGCTGGAAGCAGATGGCATTCCGCCAATCTTCGACACTCTGGATACGGCAAGTCGGGATGCAGAAATACAAGCCTTGGAAGGGGCGATTGGTGACTTGAAAGCTGCGGAAGACCGGGTCCAGAATTTTAAGGGCCAACCGGATGTAAAAGCGCAAAAGGCGGCGCTTGATGCCAATGAAAAAGCGCAAGCCGAGTTAAAGGAATTAAGGGCACAGGCAAAGAAACATTACGACGCTTTACCAAGACCCTATCCGGATCAATCTAAAGATATTAAAAAAGCGAAAGAGCTGAAGGCAACACTGAACCGTGATCCCAATTCAACCTGGAAAGATCGTAATGACGCCAAAGTTGAGTTGGATCGCCTGGAGAATGCGCAAGCTCGACATGATCGCCAATACCTAACACTGAACCGCCAAAGTGCGGAACAGTTTGGAGACAAAGTTGCTGCTGCAGAGGAAAAAGCTCATCTGACCGGTATTCGGGCTACAGGTGCAAAAGCCCAGCAGATCGTCAGTGAATATAATAGAGGACTTCCGGATGTGTTCGGGGCTGATGGCAAAGTTAGTCCTGCCAAAGTGAATAAAATTGCTGCAGGTATCGACAAGCAGCTTGAAGATGTCGCCCGGGTAAATGCGGAACTGGGCACGCTGAATGAAATTCGCGGTAACCTAATTCCCGGTCCAAACGGCGGAAAATCTATTGCAGAACAAGCTGGCATGAGCGCCAAGGGTGTTGCTAAGAGACTAAATGGAATAGACGGCCGCATTGAAACGGCGGCGGGATTTAGAAATAAACTTCAAGTCGGTTTGAAGCGACAGGGCTTTAACAGCAAAGTGAGTGCAAGGGGTCAATGCACCATCAATTCCGTTAATTCCGCCATGGGGGCCGCCTATGTTAAAGGGGCACGGCGTGCGCTGGAGCGAAAAGCCGGCGAGAAAAAGACCCGTATGGCCGCCCTTTCTGGCGCTAAGGGAGGCGCTCCAAAGGGGACAGCAAGTCCTGCCGCAAAGGCCATCGCAAAAAATGTCAAGAATGTTCAGAATGTAAAACAGGTTGAGCAGGCCAAGCAATTCCAGATGGGCGGCGGCCAATGTTCAGGCGCCGGAGGACCGGCGGCTTCTTGCGCGGGCGGTAAAGCCCCTCAACGCGGATTGGTCATGGCAGGCAAGGCGACCAAAGAATTCAGCCGGATGGCTGGACTAGCTGTGGGCGGTGTCGGCGGTGCTGTAATCGCTGCAGGAAAAGCCCTGACCTCGGAAAGTTTTGAAGATTTCCGGCGCCAGGGAAAACGATCAGATTTAGCGTCCCTGTCTTCTCGTGAGGCGGAGCTTGGCAAAAAAATTGCGGGCCATAATGTCCTGCTTGAGTCTGCTCCCAGGGGCGGATTTCAGGAACAAGTCCTGAGCCAGCAACGATTTGGATATATTACCGAACGCGAGGCCTTGGAGCCAAAAATTGCGAAGCTAACAGCCGATCTGGAAGCAGAAGACGCAAAGGCCGCCAAAAAAGTTCAATTGGAAGCCACAACCAGAATTGAAACGGCCACTGCTAATTTTGAAAAAGCAATTGGTGACATCGATGGCAATATTGAAGCCGTTGAAGAAGTAATGGCGTCGGTTGAGAACGCCAATATTCCAGGTTTGCTTCCCGCACTAGAAGGGCAACGGGAAGGCTTGTTTGCCGGGCGGGCTTATTTGCAAGGCAAACTTAAA
>JAESPT010000243.1 GCA_016765515.1 Sneathiella sp.
GAATTACCGGAAATCATGATTACATCAGCTTTTGCTTTAGCAACACCGGCTGCAACCGTTCCAATACCCGCTTCTGCAACAAGTTTCACACAAACTCGGGCTTCCGGATTAATCTGTTTCAGATCATAAATCAGCTGCGCCAGATCCTCGATGGAATAGATATCGTGATGCGGCGGCGGAGAAATCAAGGACACACCAGGCGTCGAATTACGAAGTTTCGCAATCATTGCAGACACTTTAAAGCCCGGCAATTGACCGCCTTCACCAGGTTTTGCCCCTTGGGCAACCTTAATCTCAATTTCTTCACAGTTATTGAGATATTCAGCTGTTACGCCAAACCGGCCGGAGGCTATTTGCTTGATCGCTGAATTTGCATTATCGCCATTGGGGCGCGGAATAAAGCGACTGACATCTTCACCGCCCTCGCCGCTATCGGACTTGCCGCCAATACGGTTCATGGCGATCGCCAAAGTTTCATGCGCTTCTTTGGACAAAGCCCCCAAGCTCATGGCACCTGTCACAAACCGCTTGCGAATTTCAGTAATACTTTCAACTTCATCAATGGATATTGATTTACGATCTGATTGGAAATCAAGAAGGTCTCTCAAATTGACGGGCGGAAGCTGTCGCATGCCCTCACTAAACTTCCGGTACAAAGAATAGCTGTCTTTCTCGACGGCTGTTTGCAGGATATGAATGAGTTCACCGTCAAAAGAGTGTACTTCGCCATTTGACCGGTATCGATAAAGGCCTCCGACCGGCAAAGCGATGACATCCTCTTGATAGGCTTTTTTATGCTGTTCCAATATAATGTGTTGAATGCCAGGCAGTCCAATCCCGGAGATACGAGAGGGCATGCCCGGGAAAAATTCTGCAACCAGCGCGCGAGACAGCCCGACAGCTTCAAAGTTGTAACCGCCTCGATAAGAACTGAGAACAGAAATGCCCATCTTGGACATAACTTTCAACAAACCCTGATCAACGGCTTGCTTTGCCCGTTGTAGACAGGTTTTCAGATCAATATTTGGAAAGAGGCCCCGTTCATGACGGTCGACAATACTTTCCTGCAACAGATAAGAGTTGATGGTTGTCGCACCAACACCGATCAGAACAGCAAAGTAGTGAACATCCAAACATTCACCTGAACGAATATTGATGGATGTAAATGTCCGAAGTCCTTCATTGACCAAATGGGTGTGGACACTGCCTGCAGCCAGAATACTGGGAATCGGAGCCTGATCGGCATTTGCGTCTAAATCACTCAAAATCAAATGAGAAATCCCGCCGCGTACGGCATTTTCTGCTTCTTCACGAATGCGGCGCAGCGCAGAAGATAACGCATCCGGTCCGCCATTTTCATCGAAAGTACACTCAATAACCTGACAGGAATCGCCCATATATTTCTGCATGGCTTCAAATTCGCCGTTGGTCAGAATTGGGGATTCCAACGACAGAATTTCCGCCTGGCTAGGATCTTCGTCCAGAATATTGTTGAGATTACCCAACCGGGTTTTCAACGTCATGACCCGGCGTTCCCGCAAACTGTCAATTGGCGGGTTGGTCACCTGACTGAACCGCTGGCGGAAATAATGATGCAGGCCGCGATAATGGTTGGAGAGAACAGCAAGCGGCGTATCGTCGCCCATGGATCCAATGGCTTCCTTGCCCTCTTCGGCCATTGGCTGCAAAATCAATTCCAGATCTTCAAGGCTCCAGCCTGAGCACATCTGGCGTTGACGCAAATCTTTGCGGTCAAATTTACGAACTTCTTCAACGTCTTTTAAGGTTTCTTCAAGATGAACAACGTTTTCAACCCATTTTTCAAAAGGCTGCGCGGATGCTGTTAAATCTTTGAGTTCCTTGGAATAATAAAATTTTCCATCTTTAAGATCGACGCCGATCATTTCTCCGGGACCAACTCGACCTTTGCGAATAACCTTCATTTCATTGACCGGAACCATGCCAGTCTCAGATCCGACAATTAGCAACTCATCTGTGGTCAGCGTGAAACGTAAAGGCCGCAAGCCGTTACGATCTAGACCGGCGATAACCCAGCGGCCGTCCGTAGCGCAAATTGCTGCCGGACCATCCCAGGGCTCCATGACAGAGTTACAATAGGCATAAAGTGCTTTGTGGCTTTCCGGCATGGAGGGCCGGTTTGACCAGCTTTCCGGTATAAGAAGTGACTTTGACATTGGCGCGGAACGACCCGCGCGAACCAGCACTTCAAAAACCGCATCCAGCGCAGCACTGTCAGAACTGCCCGCCTGAATAATCGGTTTCACATCATCGGACCGTTCACCAAATGTGCTGTGGGCCATGCGAATTTCATGGCTTTTCATCCAGTTGATGTTACCGCGAATAGTATTGATTTCACCGTTATGGGCAAGAACGCGGAACGGTTGCGCCAGATGCCATGTAGGGAAGGTATTGGTCGAATAACGCTGATGATAAATGGCGAAATTAGAGACAAAGCGTGTATCGAGAAGATCCGGATAAAAGCTTGAAAGCTGTTCCGCCAGGAACATACCCTTGTAGATGATCGACCGACAGGACAAGGTACATATATAAAAGCCGCTAATATGCGCTTCCAGAACCGCTTTTTCGATACGGCGGCGAATAATATACAGCTCACGCTCAAAATCGTCATCATCAAGGCCGCGATTATTGGCGATCATGATCTGCTCAATTTCAGGGCGCGTGGCATTGGCTTTTTCGCCGATAATGCTGGCATTCACAGGAACCTGACGCCACCCATAGATATAATAGCCAAATTTCAGAATCTCAGACTCAACAATTGTCCGGCAGGTTTCCTGGGCTTCAAAGTCTGTTCTGGGCAAAAACACCATGCCCACAGCGAGCTTTCCGTCCAACGGCTCATGTCCGGTACGGGCAATATGTTCTTTAAAGAAATCTTGCGGGATCTGGACGTGAATACCGCACCCATCTCCTGTCTTGCCATCCGCATCAACAGCGCCCCGGTGCCAAACAGCTTTAAGGGCGTCAATACCCGCCTCCACCACCGCGCGACTTGCCTTGCCCGTTATGGCGGCGACAAGACCAACACCGCAGCTATCATGTTCTTCTGCAGGATCATACACCCCGTTTCAGCAAGGAATTTGGCATTATCGGTCCAGGATTTTACAAATTCTTCACCGGACGTCATAGGGGTTTCTTTTTTCATAGCTGTGTCCTTACCTTACGATGCCAGTGATTTTTGAGATGCATTTTGCACATAGTCATGAAGGGCTTCCGCCGCATCCCGACCATCGCGAATGGCCCAGACCACCAGAGACGCGCCGCGCACAATGTCGCCAATGGCAAACACACCGTCCAAATTGGTCATCTTGCTAAAAGGATCCGCATAAATCGTCCCCCACCGGGATACTTCCAGATCAGGCTCCCCAAAGAGCGATGGAATATCTTCAGGATCAAATCCCAGGGCTTTAATGGCCAGATCACAAGGAATATTGTAGTCAGATCCGTCAATTTCCACCGGTACCTGACGACCCGTTGAATCAGCAATACCCAAATGCATTTCAATGGCTTTGACACCTGTTACCGTACCGTCACCAAGAAATGCCTTAGGGGCAGAAAGCCAGACAAATTCCACACCTTCTTCTTCCGCATTCGTTGTTTCGCGCAAAGATCCTGGCATATTCTTGCGATCCCGGCGGTACAGACATTTAACGGATTTCGCGCCCTGGCGGACAGCCGTACGGACGCAATCCATCGCCGTATCACCGCCGCCAATAACAATGACATTTTTTCCATCCGCA